>NZ_CBCRZG010000013.1:0-137678 GCF_965137015.1 Tsukamurella hominis
GATCACGGCGCCCGGCCCACCCTGCCGCGCGCCGTGATCTGACGCGCCGTGATCCGAGAGGGAATGGATCCCGCCGTGGGTGGTGTTGCACCGGCCATGACGGCTTTCGGTGAGTTGGGGATCTGGCGCGGCGCCGCACTGGTCGACGGGGCCTTCGCGGCGCGGGCCGAGGAACTGGGCTACGGCACGCTGTGGCTGGGCGGCTCGCCCGGCGGCGACCTGGCGGTGGTCGACCCGCTCCTCGACGCGACCGAGGATCTCGTCGTCGCGACGGGCATCCTCAACATCTGGCAGGACGACGCGCGGTCCGCGGCCGCCGCCTTCCACCGCATCGAGAAGAAGTATCCGGGCCGGTTCGTGCTCGGCATCGGCGCCGGGCACCGCGAGGCCAGTGCCGACTACCGCACCCCGTACCAGGCGCTCGTCGACTACCTGGACGTGCTCGCCGCCGAGGGCGTGCCGAAGGCGCAGACGGTGCTCGCGGCCCTCGGCCCGAAGGTGCTGCGGCTCGCCGCCGACCGCACCGCCGGTGCCCACCCCTACCTGACTTCGCCCGAGCACACGCGCAGCGCGCGCGAGATCCTCGGCGACGGGGTGCTCCTCGCTCCCGAGCAGAAGATCGTGCTCGACGAGGACGACGCCCGCGGCCGCGAGCTGGGCCGCAAGACCGTCGACTTCTATCTCCGGCTGCAGAACTACGTCGCGAACCTGCGGCGCCTCGGATTCGACGATGCCGACCTCGAGCGGCCCGGCAGCGACCGCCTCGTCGACGTCCTCGCGGTGCACGGCGACGGCGACACGGTCGCCGCCGGCGTGCGCGCGCACCTGGACGCCGGCGCCGACCACGTCGCCGTCCAGGCGCTCGGCGACGACCCGTGGCCGGCGTTGGAGGCCGTCGCGCAGCGTCTTCTCTGACAGTCGGGCACGATGGTGCGGTGGACCTGAAAGCAGAAGCCGCCGCCAACCTCACCGACTTCACGAAGGAGTCGTTCACCGACGTCGGGGTGACCCACGACGTCTACCGGAAGGGCACGGGTCCGGCGGTGATCGTGATCGCCGAGATCCCCGGGATCACCCCCAAGGTGCTCGACTTCGCCCGGAAGGTCGTCGACGCCGGATTCACGGCCGTGCTGCCGCACCTCTTCGGCACGCCCGGCCTGGATGCCGCGAACCCGAAGGCGATCGGCTACGCGGGGACCGCGAAGAGCATGGCGAAGCTCGCCGCGAACCTGTGCGTCAGCCGCGAGTTCACCATCCTCGCCACGGGTAAGTCCTCGCCCGTGGTGACCTGGCTGCGCGCCCTCGCGCGGCAGGAACACGAGCGCTGCGGCGGGCGGGGCGTGGGCGCGGTCGGTATGTGCTTCACCGGCGGCTTCGCGCTCGGCATGGCCGTCGACGACGTCATGCTCGCTCCCGTGCTCAGCCAGCCGTCGCTGCCCTTCCGGCCCATCCCCGGAACCGGCCGCACCATCGACATCTCGCCGCAGGACCTGGACACCGTGAAGGTTCGGTGCGCGAAGCAGGGGCTGAAGGTGATGGGCCTGCGGTTCAAGGGCGACTTCATGGTGCCCGGCGAGCGCTTCGACTTCCTCCGAGAGCAGCTGGGCGACGGCTTCATCGCCGTCGAGATCGACGACGCGGACGCCAACCCCGAAGCCCTGACGCCGCCCCACTCGGTGCTCACCGAGCACCTCATCGACGAGCCCGGCCAGCCCACCCGCCAGGCCCTCGACGACGTCATCCAGCTCTTCCGCGACACCTTGGTCTGAGTCGGCCGTGACAGGTTCCCGCTGGTCGGGCGAACCTTCCCATAACGGTCAAGAAAACTTTTACGTGTCATTACCAAGCGTTTACCTTTGCTACCCTCGGCGCCATCATGGAGACCTCCGGTAGCCACCCCGACGGCAACGCCGACGAGCTCGGGCTGGCGTTCAATCGGCTGAGGCGTCACGCGGTCGTCAGCGACGTCGTCTGGCGCTACTCGGTGGCCGGCTTCACCCTGTGCGTCGGAGTCTTCGGCGCCGTCATGATCTTCACCCCCGAGGGGGCGGGTGACTCGACCGCCCGGGCGGTCGCGCTCGCCCTGCTCTGCCTGACGGGGGTCCCCGCCGCCATCGCCGTCAGTCGCTTTCCGATCACGTCCCTGTGGTGGAATCCGTGCCCGCGCCGGAAGATGATCAGCAGGGTGTTCGTCCTGTACGCGGACGTCGTGGTGTCCAGCATCCTGGTCCTGTACGAGAGCCCGGCCGCGGCGCTGGCGGGAACCGTGCTGTTCGCGACCGTCGGCGCCTACGCGGCGCACTTCCTGACGACGCGCGCCCTGGCGCTGCATCTCGCCTTCTCCAGCATCGTCATCATCTACCTGGGGATTCGTGTGATCCAGGTGTACGGCGCGACCCCGCTCGCCGTGAGCGCCCAGGTCGCGGTGAGCATCCTCGGGATCGGCGGTGTCGTGATCCTCAACTACCTGTACACCTGGCAGCTCAAGCAACTGATCCGGGCGAGCCTGACGGCCTCGTCGACCGACGCGATGACCGGACTGCTCAACCGGACCGGGTTCCGGGATTCGGTCGATGAGCTGATGCGGTCGACGGTCGGGCGGTTCTCGGTGTGCATGATCGACGTCGACCGGTTCAAGCACGTCAACGACGCCTACGGGCATCTGGCGGGCGATGCCGCGCTCCGGGCGGTGGCGGTCGCGCTGCAGCGATCGGCCCTCCGGGAGTCGTTGGTCGCCAGAGTCGGCGGGGACGAATTCGCCGTCGTGTCGCCCCTGAGTGCGCCCGCCGTGGCGGCGGTCCTGCACGACGTGCAGGAGCGACTGCCCACGCTGGCGGGCGGCGAACGGATGTCGTTCAGCGCGGGCATCGCCTCGGTACTGCTCCCGGAGCCCGCGGTGTTACGGACCTTCGACGACCGGAGCAGGTTCTTCGTCTCGGTCATCGAGTCGGCGGACGGTTCCCTCCGGCGGAGCAAGGAGTCGGGTGGCGGCCGCACGACCGTCCATCGCGACGACCACCCCTCGGGCTAGCTGGACGGCCGCCCGCCGATGAGGTCGTCCCAGCGTTGCCGGACGGGACCCCAGCGCGCGGCGAACTCCCGGTCACGCCGCCGGGCCCGGTCCGTCTTCGCGGGGGAGTAGAACCACCGGGCCCAGGGTGCGGTCGGGCGGGCGATCCGGGCGGCGGCGACCCACGCCACCGGCCAGGCGAACAGCCCGACGAGGGCCGTCGGGTACTTGCCCTTGAGCGCGGTCACGGCGACGAGCAACAGGTGCGCCACGAGCAGCGTGGCGACGCCGCCCCGAACCCACCGCTCGGTGTCGCCCAGCCCGGGGACGTTCGCGGGGGAGACCCCGACCACGGCCAGCCCGACGCAGGCCGCCGCCAGCGTCACCACGTTGACGGACAGCTGCCCCTCCTGCGACCAGTACACGTCCTTGAGGTGGAAGATCATCGCGAACTCATCGAGCACGAGCGACGCGCCCACGCCGACGAGCAGCGCGGCGAGGTAGGCCCACGGCGCGCGCCCGGCGGCGCCCACGGCGGTGAACGCGCCGGCCACGAGCAGAACCATCCCGGGAGTGGAGTGGTGCAGGTGCACCCCGCCGCTGCTCAGGTTGTGGAACGGACCGCGACCGGCGCGGATCATCCGCGTGACGGACCGCGTCGCGACGAAGGTCACCACGAACGCGACGAAACTCAGTAGGAGCGGCCCCTTCCCGGCGCCGATCACCTCGAGCCGCCACCACGCGTCGAACCAGCTCACCCCTAGGAGATGCCCTCCTCCTCGGCGATGACGTTCTCGCCGTCGTCATCGAGGTCGGCGCCCACGGCCTCGCGGGCGTCGAGCTCCGCCTGCTGCGCCTCGGCGGCGGCCTCGTCCGGCGTCTCGGCCAGCGAGGACAGATCGTCGTTGTCGCTCATGCCTTCTCCTTCTCCGATTCCTTCGCGTCGTCCGCGGGCAGGGAGCCCTCGGACACCGACCCGTCGGCGTGCTTCTCCACGACCGACAGCACGAGGCCGTCGTCGTCGGCGTCCACGCGGACGGTGTCTCCGGTGCGGACGTCGCCGCGCAGCAGCATCGACGACAGGCGGTTGTCGAGCTCCTTCTGCACCGTGCGGCGCAGCGGGCGCGCGCCGAACTGGGGCTGGAAGCCCTCGTCGGCCAGCCAGTCCTCCGCCGTCGTCGTCACGTCCAGCTCCACGTCCTGGGCGCGCAGCAGGCGTCGGGTGCCGTCGAGGATCAGCTCCACGATGTTGCGCAGTTGCGCCTTGTCGAGGCGGTGGAAGATCACCGTGTCGTCGATGCGGTTGAGGAACTCCGGCCGGAAGTGCGCCCGCAGCCGGTCCTTGACCTGGGGGATGACCGACTCGAAGTCGTCCTCCGGCGCGTCCAGGATCAGGTCGGCGCCGATGTTCGACGTCAGGATCACGATCGTGTTCTTGAAGTCGACGGTGCGGCCCTGCGCGTCGGTTACGCGGCCGTCGTCGAGCAGCTGCAGCAGCACGTTGAAGACGTCCGGATGGGCCTTCTCGACCTCGTCGAAGAGGATCACGGAGTAGGGCTGGCGCCGCACCTTGTCGGTGAGCTGCCCGGCCTCCTCGTAGCCCACGTAGCCGGGAGGGGCGCCCACGAGGCGCGAGACGGTGTGCTTCTCCTGGAACTCGCTCATGTCGAACCGGATCAGCCGGTCCTCGTCGCCGAAGACGGTGGCGGCCAGCGCCTTCGCGAGCTCCGTCTTGCCGACGCCCGTCGGGCCGAGGAACAGGAAAGAGCCGATGGGCCGGCCGGGGTCCTTGAGCCCGGCGCGGGCGCGGCGCACGGCCTCGGAGACGGCGAGCACGGCCTCGTCCTGGCCGATCACGCGGTCGTGCAGGTCGTCCTCGAGGCGCAGCAGCTTCTCCCGCTCCTCGGAGGTCAGGTCCGCCACGGGGATGCCGGTGCGCCGCGAGACGACCTCCGCGATGTCGACGACGGTGACCTCCGGCTCGGCCTCGCCGCCGCCCGCGGCCGCGAGCCGCTCCTCGGCGTCGGCGATCTTCTCCTTGAGCTCGTCGGCGGCCTTGTAGTCCTCGCCCTCGACGGCGCTGTCCTTCTCGCGGCGCAGCGCGCCGAGCTCGTCCTCGATCGAGCGGGTGTCGGCGTCGGGGGTCTTGGTGCGCAGGCGGACCCGTGCGCCGGCCTGGTCGACGAGGTCGATCGCCTTGTCCGGCATGAACCGGTCGGTGATGTAGCGGTCCGAGAGCTCCGCGGCGGCGACGAGGGCGGCGTCCTCGTAGCGCACCTGGTGGTGCTCCTCGTAGACGTCGATGAGGCCGCGCAGGATCTCGATGGTGTCGTCCACCGAGGGCTCGCTGACCATCACCGGCTGGAAGCGGCGTTCGAGGGCGGCGTCCTTCTCGATGTACTTGCGGTACTCGTCGATGGTGGTGGCGCCGATGGCGTGCAGCTCGCCCCGCGCGAGCGCGGGCTTGAGCATGTTGCCGGCGTCCATGGAGCCCTCGCCGCCACCGCCCGCGCCGATGATGGTGTGCAGCTCGTCGATGAACACCACGAGCTCGTCCGAGTGCTCGCGCACCTCGTCGAGCACCTTGGTCAGCCGTTCCTCGAACTCGCCGCGGTACTTGCTGCCCGCGACCATGGAGCTCACGTCGAGGGCGATCACGCGCCGTCCGGCGAGCGTCTTCGGCACGTCGTCGTTGACGATCCGCTGCGCCAGGCCCTCGACGATGGCCGTCTTGCCGACGCCGGGGTCGCCGATGAGCACCGGATTGTTCTTGCGGCGGCGGGAGAGGATCTCGATGGTCTGCTCGATCTCCTCGGCGCGGCCGACCACGGGATCGACCTTGCCCGCGCGGGCCTCGGCGGTGAGGTCGCGACCGTACTCGTCGAGCGTCGGCGTCGTGCTCTCCTGCTGCGGGGCCTGCCCGGCGGTGCCGGCCTTGCCGGGCTTCCCCGCCTTGCCGGGCTTGCCCGGGGTCTGGCCGGCGGCCATGCCCCCGCCGGAGAGCGCCTGTGCGGCAACGGTGTCGGGGTTGTCGGCGATGCCGAGCAGGATGTGCTCGGGCCCGACGTAGGACTGCCCGTTCTGCGCGGCGTGCTGCTGCGCCACCCGCAGCGCTCGCCGCGACGCGGGGCTCAGCGACGGTGCGCCGTCCATGGTGGACGGGTTCGCGCTCGCCTGCGCGGCGGCCTGCATCGCGGCGGCCACCTTGTCGGGGTCCAGCTTGAGCCGGACGAGCACGTCCCGCGTGGGCTCGTTCATCGCGGCCGCGTAGAGCAGGTGCTCGGGGGTGATCTCCGGGGTGTCCCAGTCGGACGCCGCCACCTGCGCCTCGGCGAGCAGAGTCTTCGCCTGCTCGTTGAGCAGGCGGTTCAGGTCCACGCGCGCCGTCGCGGGCCTCCCCACCGAATTGCCGAAGAACCGCTGGAAGATGTCGTCGAAAACGCCGTCGAGTTCGCTCATGGGGGTGCCTTTCTTCGGTTATCGGTGGGGAGGGTGGAGCGGTGTTCTAGGAGGTCAGCGGGGCCGACGCCTCCGCGGTGTAGGCCAGGAACGTGAAGGTCTCCTGCAGGTACAGCTGCACCGTCGTCGCGTCGTGGCTGAGGTAGCCGATCTCCACGTCGGTGCCCAGCCGCAGCTCGTAGTCGCCGCCGCGGGTGGTGAGCACGAAGCCGCCGTCGATCGCGGGCGCCCAGATGATCTCGCCGTCCACCAGCCGCTTGAGCTGCTCGCGGATCGGGTAGCCGTGGTCGGTGGTCTCGCTGATCGAGGTGTAGACGTCGGCCGAGAGCAGCACCGAGTACGGCCCGTCGACGCCCGCGAGCCGCAGGTCCTCCAGCGCGCTCGCGACGGCGTCGGGCACGTCGATCGGGTCACTCGGCAGCGCGATGGCCTTGTTGGACGAGGAGGCGCGCAGTCCGGCGATCGACGCGGCGGCGTAGCCCTCGAAGACGGCGCGGTCCTCGGCGTAGGCGAGCTGCTTCGCGGCGGCTTTCACCGGGTCCCAGTCGGCGTCCTGCGCGCCGCGTTCCACGGAGTCGACGGCGTCGCGGGAGACGGTGAAGGGGACGCGCAGCCGCACCAGCGGCCGGCTCTCGCGCAGCTGCGCCTGCACGCCCTCGGCGGGGCCGTCGACCGGCAGCAGGCGACCGGTGCCGACCGCGGCGGCCTCGGGCCCGTCGGGGCCGGTGACGTCGACGACGCGGCGGCCGGCGATGTTCCGCTTGAACGTGCGGGAGGCCTCGGTCTCGATCTCCTCCCAGGCCTCGGGGGTGACGGGTGCGAGGTGACGGTGCAGGTTGTTCATCGTGTGCCTTCCTTGAGGCCGCCGATGCCGAGCGAGCCCTCGGTATGGGCGGAGATGGTCGTTGCGGTCGGTTCCGCCGACGGTGCGCCGTCGGCGGCGGGGAGGTCGGGCGGCGCGTCCAGCCAGTCGCCCGACGGGGTGAAGAACAGGCATCCCGTGTGCGCGGTCGAGAAGTCGAGGATCCGGTCGGTATTGCCCGCCGGGGAGCCGATGAACATGTTGTGCAGCATCTGTTCCGTGACGCCGGGGTCACGCGAGTAGCCGATGAAGTAGGTGCCGAACTCGCCCTTGCCGAGCTCGCCGAAGGGCATGTTCTGCCGCACGATCTGCAGCTGCTCACCGCTGGAGTCCTCGATCACGTTGAGCGCGATGTGCGAGTTCGCCGGCTTCACGTCGTCGGCCATCTCGATGTCCTCGAGCTTGCTCCGCCCGATCACGCGCTCCTGCTCCTCGACGGAGAGCGCGCGCCACGCGGCCATGTCGTGCAGGTACTTCTGCACGTGCACGTAGCTGCCGCCGGCGAAATCGGGATCCTCGTCGCCGATCGCGGTGGCGGCGACGGCCGCTGCGCCGGCGGGGTTCTCGGTGCCGTCGACGAAGCCGAGCAGGTCGCGGTCGTCGAAGAACCGGAAGCCGTGCACCTCGTCGACCACGGTGACCGCGTCGCCGAGCGCCTCGAGGATCCGCCAGGACAGCTCGAAGCACATGTCCAGGGTGCTCGCCTTGACGTGGAACAGGATGTCGCCGGGGGTCGACGGTGCGCGGTGCCGCGGACCGTCGAGCGGGGCGAACGGGTGCAGGCCCTTCGGCTTGGGCCCGGAGAACAGCCGGTCCCAGGCGTCGGAGCCGAACGAGGTGGTGAGCGAGAGAAGCTTCTCGGGGTACCGGAAGCCCACCGAGCGGGTGAGCCCGGAGAGGTTGTCGAGGGCGTCGTGGACGTCGCCCTCGCGGCCCCGCTCGATCGTCACCACGACGAACATCGCGGCTTGGGTCAACGGCGAGATCACTACTTGATTCGGGACCACGTTTTTCACCCTAACTCAGGTCTGGACGGTGCGGTGGGGAAGAACGATCGGCGCAGCGGGACGCGAAAAGCCGCGCGTGCGATGATGGTCCGTGCCCCGTCGTCGAATCCGATTCGACGGTAATGGGTGGTGTTCACAGGACCGGAGGGAGTCGAAGATGACGTGGATCGTAGTGGTGGTACTGGCGGTGGCAGCGCTCGCGGGCGTCGTCGCCGCGTGCGTGATCTCCACGCCCCGCCGGCCCGCCTCGGATGCCACCTACACCACCAACGCGCTCCTCGCCGCCGGCGCGGTCAGCGGCGCCGCCGTGTGCGCGATCCTCGCCGCGGTGTTCGCCGCGTACGCCTGACCCCGCGTGCGGCGTCCGGCTCGGATGAGTCTTCCTGAGCGCTACCGCCCGGACCTGCGCGACGGCGGCCACGCCCTCCGTGTCGCGATCGCGCTCCTCGTCCCGGGCCTGGTGCTCATCGCCTGGGGGCGTCCCGAGCTGCTGATCTACGCCGAGTTCGGTGCCTTCGCGGGCATGTACGGGCGGGGCGAGCAGGGCCGGCCGCGGATCGTGCACCAGGTGCAGGCCGGCGGCCTGCTCATCGCCGGGGAGGCGCTCGGGATCACCCTGGCGCACCATCAGGCACCACCCTGGGTGCTGGTGGCCGTCGGCGTCGTCTTCGCCACCGTCTGCTCCGTCCTGTCCGATGCGGTGCGGCTGCGCCCCGCCGGACCGTTCTTCTTCCTGTTCGCGATGGGCGCGACCGCGACCCTCCCGGCGGGCCTCGCCCCGCCCTGGCAGGCGCTGGCGATCTGCGCCGCGACGGTGGTCTTCGCCATCGTCGTCGGCGCGATCGGCCGGCCCGATCCCTTCCGGGGCCGCCCCTGGTGGGACGGCATCGCGATGGTCCTCCGGCGCCCCGCGCCCGGGGTGGGCATCCACGCGCTGCGCTACGCCCTCGCCGTCGGCATCGCGGGCACCGCGGGCGTGCTGATCGGCGTCGACCACGCCAATTGGGCGATGGCCGCCGCCGCCGTCCCGCTCGCGGTGATCGACGCGGGCCGGCCCTCCGACGCGGAGACGGGGCTGGTGATCACCCGCGCGACGCACCGCACCATCGGGACCTTCGTGGGGCTCGCCGTGGCCGCGGCGCTGTTGGCGCTGGACCCCGGGCCCACCGCGCTGGCGCTCGTGGCGATCGCGCTGCTGTTCCCGACGGAGCTCTACATGGCGCGGCACTACGCCGTCGCGATCGGCTTCTTCACCCCGCTGATCATGCTGATGACCGAGCTGGCCGACCCCACCGATCCGGTGCGGATGCTGCTCTACCGCGGCGTCGACACCGTGATCGGCGTGGTGGTCGGGGTCGCCGTCGCGCTCCTGGTGCGCAGCCCGGCGGAGCGGCGCGGCTGAGCCGCCGCCCGGGCCGGGGCCGCGCACCGTCGGCGATCAGACCTGCGCGCCCGGGCTCGCGGAACCGTCGGACGTGTACGAGCTCGCGCCCACGCCCGCCAGTGCGCCGCCATCGACGATGAGGTACTCGTCGCGGATCGCCGACCCCGCGAAGAAGTCCTCGAGGATCTCGCGGGTGCCCGCGGCGTACCGGGCCTGCGCGGAGAGCGTGGTGCCGGAGACGTGCGGGGTCATGGCGTGGTGCGGCATGGTGCGCCACGGGTGATCGACGGCCGGCGGCTGCGGGAACCAGACGTCGCCGGCGTAGCCCGCGAGCTGTCCGGACTCGAGCGCGGCGACGACGTCGTCGCGGACCACGATCTCGGCGCGCGCGGTGTTCACGATGTACGAGCCGCGGCGCATCGTCGACAGCAACTCGGCGTCGAACATGTGGTACGTCTTCGGGTGCAGCGGGGCGTGGATGTCCACGACGTCCACCGAGCGCACCAGCGACTCCACCGACTCGTGATAGGTCAGGTTCAACTCCTGCTCGAGCTCCAGCGGCAGGCGGCGGGTGTCGAAGTAGTGCAGCCGCACGCCGAAGGGGGCGAGGCGTCGCATGACGGCCTGGCCGATGCGGCCGGCGGCGATGATGCCCACATCCATGCCCTCGAGGTCGTACGCGCGCTCGACGCAGTCGGCGATGTTCCAGCCGCCCTCGACGACCCACTTGTACGAGGGCACGAAGTTGCGGACCAGCGTGAGGATCTGCATCACGGCGTGCTCGGCGACGCTGATCGAGTTGCTGTAGGTGACCTCGGCGACGGTGATGCCGGCCTTGATGGCGGCGTCCAGGTCGACGTGGTCGGAGCCGATGCCTGCGGTGAGCGCCAGCTTGAGGTTCGGGGCCTTCGCGATGCGCTCGGCGGAGAGGTACGCGGGCCAGAAGGGCTGCGAGATGACGACCTCGGCCTCGGCCAGGTGCCGCTCGAACTCGGGGCCGTCCTTCTCCGACGTGACGATCAGCTCGTGGCCGGCCGCCTCGAGGTACTTCCGCAGGCCCAGCTCGCCGGAGACGCAGCCGAGCAGCTCGCCCGGCGTGAAGTCGATCGCGGCGGGGGAGGGGATGGTCTGCCCGCCGGGGTAGGCCTCGATCATCGGGATGGAATCGCGGGCGTACTCGGGCGGGTAGCCCGTCACCGGGTCGGGGTACAGGACACACAGGATCTTCGCCATGACTACTCCTTGAATGGGCGAGGGGGAGAATGGATTTCGTCCCTCTGCATCCACTGTCGCGCGTCCCGTCGCGCGCGTCCAATACGGGGATCCGCTCGCCCGATAGGCGCCGCCGATCACCGCAGGCGGGCGCTCAGTCGGCGCGGTGCGCGCTCTCCGCCAGGGCGCGCGCGAGGGGCGACTCCGGTTCGCTCGCGCTCCGCACCAGGGCCACGGAGGTGGCGAGATCCTCCGTGCCCTCCAGCTCGACGGTCCGCGTCCCCGACGGTGCGCGGTACGTCGCGATCCACGCGCGCGGGACGATCGACGCCCAGCGACCGGCGCCCACCATGGCGAGGAGCGTCGCCACCGAGTCCGCCTCGAGCCGCGGCGAGAGCCGCACCCCGTGCGCCCGCGCTGCGGCGTCGACGAGGTCGCGCCCGTGCATGCCCTCGTGCAGCAGGCACATCGGCAGCTGCGCGGCGTCCGCCCACGAACAAGGTCCGTCACCGTCGGGGAGGAGATCCTCGCGCGCGAGGAGGGCGAGCCGGTCGGTGTACAGCGTCGTCACGGACAGATCGCGGACGTCGACGCCCTCGGGGTAGATGATGCCGGCGTCCAGCTCGAACCGGCGGATGCGCTCGACCACGTCGGCGGAGCGCAGGCCGGCCCACACCCGGACCCGGACCAGCGGGTGGGCGGCGCAGAACGGGTCGGTGAGCAGCGCCGCGGAGGTGGCGGCCGCGGGGATCACACCGAGGCTCAGCTCCCCGGTGAGGCCCGTGCGCAGGGCGGTGACCTCGTGCTCCAGGGCGTCGCGGTCGGCGAGGATGCGGCGCGCCCAGGGCACGAGCCGCTCGCCCTCGGGGGTCAGTCCCTCGAAGGAGGAGCCGCGCAGCACGAGCGGCACCTTGAGCTCGTGCTCGAGCTTGCGGATCGCCTCGGACAGCGCCGGCTGGGAGACGTAGCAGGCGCTGGCCGCGCGCGCGAAGTGCCGCTCGCGCGCGAGGGCGACGAAGTACTCGAGCTGCCGGAAGAGCATCGCCCTTCGCTACAGGATCTCGTCGACGGCCTCGGTGGGCCGCGCCATGCGCGTGCCCTTGGCGGTCACCACGAAGGGGCGCTCGATGAGCTTCGGGTGCGCGACCATCGCGTCGAGCAGGGCGTCGTCGGTCGCGTCGGCGAGGCCGAGCTCCTTGTACTCCGCCTCGCGGGTGCGGACGGCCTGCCGGACGGTGAGCCCCGCGTCGGCGATCAGCTTCGTCAGCTCCGCCTTCGACGGCACCTGGTCGAGGTACTTGACCACCGTCACCGTCGCGCCGGCCTCCTCCAGCCGGGCCAGCGCCTGGCGGGACTTGGTGCAGCGGGGGTTGTGGTAGATCGTCGCGTCCATACCGGCCAATCTAGTCCGTGACGAACGAAGGCGGCGGTCACGGGATGATCCCGTGACCGCCGCCCTCGAACGAGTCGTTACGCGTTGCCGTTGAACAGGCTCGTGACCGAGCCGTTCTCGAAGACCTCGCGGATGGTGCGGGCCAGCAGCGGCGCGATCGGGAGCACGGTCAGCGTCTCGAAGTGCTTCTCCGGCGGGATCGGCAGCGTGTTGGTCGCGATGACCTCGCGCGCGCCGCAGTTCGCGAGGCGCTCGGTGGCGGGCTCGGAGAAGACGCCGTGCGTGGTCGCGATGATCACGTCCTTCGCGCCGGCCTCCTTGAGCACACCCACGGCGCCGGCGATGGTGCCGCCGGTGTCGATCATGTCGTCGATCAGGACGCAGGTGCGGCCGGCGACGTCACCGACGACGCGGTTGCTCTTGACCTGGTTCGCGACGTTGGGGTCGCGGGTCTTGTGCACGAAGGCCAGGGGCGCACCGTCGAGGGCGTCGGCCCACTTCTCGCCCACCTTGACGCGGCCGGCGTCGGGGGAGACGACCACCATGTTCTCGGTGCCGTAGTGCTCGCGCACGTAGTCGGCGAGCATGGTCTGCGCGTGCATGTGGTCGACGGGGCCGTCGAAGAAGCCCTGGATCTGGTCGGTGTGCAGGTCGACCGTGATGATCCGGTCGGCGCCCGCGGTCTTGAACAGGTCCGCGATCAGGCGCGCCGAGATCGGCTCGCGGCCGCGGTGCTTCTTGTCCTGGCGGGCGTACGGGTAGAACGGCAGGATCGCGGTGATCCGCTTCGCCGAGCCGCGCTTGAGCGCGTCGATCATGATCAGCGTCTCCATGATCCACTGATTGACCGGGTACGGGGCGCTCTGCAGGACGAAGGCGTCGCTGCCGCGCACCGACTCCTCGAAGCGCACGAAGATCTCGCCGTTGGCGAAATCGCGAGCCGTCTGCGGGGTGACCTGCACACCGAGCTCGTCGGCGACCTGCTGCGCCAGCTCGGGGTGGGCACGCCCCGAGAACAGCATCAGGTTCTTCTGGTTATCGATCCAGTTGCTCACTGCTCGTCAATCCTCGCGATAGCCTGCTGGGCCGCCTCGGCCGAGCTCGTGCCCGGACGCCGGTGCAGGACCCATTCCTCGATGTTCCGCTGATCCGCGGCGGAGACCGCCAGGGCTCCCGGCGGCACGTCGCGCTTGATCACGGTACCCGCTCCGCTGTACGCGCCGTCGCCGACCTCCACCGGCGCGATGAGCATCGTGTCGGATCCGATGCGCACGTGGTCGCCGATCACCGTTCGATGTTTGTTCACCCCGTCGTAATTCACCGTCACCGTCGCGCAGCCGATGTTGCTGCCCTCGCCGATGGTGGCGTCGCCGATGTAGCTCAGGTGCGGGATCTTGCTGCCCGCTCCGATCTGCGCGTTC
Source organism: Tsukamurella hominis (assembly GCF_965137015.1). Lineage (NCBI taxonomy): Bacteria > Bacillati > Actinomycetota > Actinomycetes > Mycobacteriales > Tsukamurellaceae > Tsukamurella > Tsukamurella hominis. The sequence continues at coordinate 13,749 of NZ_CBCRZG010000013.1, forward strand.
TTGGTCTCGGCGAAGGCGCCGATCTTGCCCTTCGGGCCGAGGTCGGTGTTCGGCCGCAGGTAGCTGAACGGCCCGACGGTCGCGTTCTCGCGGATGACCGACAGGTGCACCTCGCTGCGCAGCACCGTCGCGCCGGCGCCCACCTCGGTATCGACCAGCGTGGTGTCGGGGCCGATCACCGCGTCCTCGGCGACGACGGTGGCGCCGCGCAGGTGCGTGCCCGGCTGGATCACGACGTCGGGCGCGATCTCGACGTCGACGTCGATGTACGTGCTCGCGGGGTCGACGACGGTGACCCCGTTGAGCTGGTGCCGCTCGACGATCCGCCGGTTCAGTTCGCGGCCGAGCTGGGAGAGCTGGATCCGGTCGTTGCAGCCGGCGACGAGCATGTCGTCGTCGACGTGGTCGCCGCGTACCAGCTGGCCGGCCGCGCGGGCGATGCCGATCACGTCGGTCAGGTACAGCTCGCCCTGCGAGTTGTCGGGTCGAAGCTGGGCGAGCGCGGCGACGAGCTGCGCGTGGTCGAAGGCGTACACGCCGGAGTTGATCTCCGTGATCGCGAGTTGCTCGGGCGTCGCGTCCTTCTGCTCGACGATCTGGGTGACCTGCCCGTCCTGTGTACGCAGCACGCGGCCGTAGCCGGACGGGTCGGCGACCGCGGTGGTCAGCACGGTGACCGCCGCGCCGTGGCCGCCGGTGTGTGTGGCGAGGAGCTCCCGCAGCGTCGCGGCATCGAGGAGGGGGACGTCGGCGGCCGTCACGATGACGGTGCCGGCGAAGTCGGCGGGGAGGGCGCTCAGGCCCGCCTGGACGGCGTCGCCGGTGCCGCGCTGCTGCTCCTGCACCGCGACGAGGATCTCGTGCTCCAACTCACCGGCGGTGGCCAGGGCGGCCTCGGAGACCCGGTCCCGGTCGTGGCCGACGACCACGACGAGGTGCTCCGGCTTCGTGCCCGCGGCGGCGTGCAGCGCGTGCCCCAGCAGGGTGCGGCCCGCGATCGCGTGCAGCACCTTCGGTGTCTTCGACCGCATCCGCGTTCCCGCGCCCGCGGCGAGGATCACCACCGCTGTTCCGTTCGCCATCGCTGCTCCTGAGGTGTCGTCCGTGTCGTGCGTTCGCGTCGAGAGTCGGCGCAATCCTACGAGAACCGCCGCGGTGGAGCGTCCGTGGCACAATGCTGGGCGACGGTTCCGCGCGCCAGCCCGGGCCCGGTCTCCCGTGGTGTAATCGGCAACACTTCTGATTTTGGTTCAGACATTTCAGGTTCGAGTCCTGGCGGGAGAGCAGTACGCGGCGTCAGGGCAGTTGTGCCCGCTCCCACGGCTCGACGGGGCCCGGCACCGTCCGGAAGCTGCGGTGCCCTTCCGGTGATTCGACCGCAGCCCACCGCTCCGCCACCTCGGGGCTCCGCGTCTTCAGCTTCGCCCGCAAGTGCGCCCACTCGAGGTCCAGCTGCCCGTCGGTCACGTCGATGGGTGCGACGGTCGCGTCCGGCTCGTCGATGCGGGTGCGGTCGAAGGTGTAGCCGCGGGCGTCGGCCTCGTCGGCGAGGGCCGCGAGGTACGCACCGACCGCGGCGAGCGGATCCGGCGTCGCGCGGAAGCGCTCCAGCTGCGGGTGCCGCGTGTAACCCTTGGTGCGGCCCGCGAGCACCGCCTGCGCGAGCAGCGTCTCGCGCCAGCACGCGATGAGTGCCTGCCGGTCGAGGTAGCGGGGGTGGACGGACCAGATGCGCATGGCTCCACGCTATCCGGCCCGCAACGGGTTCCGGAACCGGTGCCGGTTCGCCCGAAATGTCCCGCGCACCAACCCCGGCGCAAGGCGACCGCAAGTCCGACGTGGCGTGATGAGTCCATGAATCCGTACCAGCAGAACCCGGCGCAGCAGCCCGCCGGCCGGCCCTACGCCCAGCAGTCCTACGCCCAGCAGGGGCATCCACAGCAGCCCTACGCCCAACCGCAGACCTACCCGCAGGGCCCCGTCTTCCAGGCGAAGTTCCGCAAGCACACCGGGCTGCTCATCCTGGCGCAGTGGCAGGACTCCTACGCCACCGGCGACTACGAGCAGATCCGGGCCGCCTACCGAGCGGCGCAGACCCACAACCTGCTTGCGGGCTGGTGGGGACTGATCTCCCTGCTGGTCTACAACTGGATCGCGATCATCGGCAACGTCTCCGAGATGAGCCGCATCAAGCAGCAGGCGCGGGCCGCCGGACTCGAGGTCTAGCGGCCCGCGCCTCGGCGGGATCGCGCGCCGGGGGACGGGAGCGCGGCGATCAGGTCAGTTGGGTTCCTCCCAGTAGTAGCCGGAGCCCGAGTCGATGTTCACGCACCGGAGCGTGTCGCCGTCGGCGGTTGTGATGTCCCGTCCCTGTTGTTCGGCGGAGCACGTGTCGTACATCGATGGAGTGTCGGCGGAGGCGACGGCGGGACTGAGGGGGAGGGCCGAGATCGCGAGGAATCCGGCCGCGGCGAGGGTCTTTCGGCTGATGGTCATGGTTCGACGGTGCGCCCCGAACCTGGGGATCCGGTGCCAGGGCCGTGGGACTGCGCTGTCAGGCCGTGTGACGAGGCGCACATCGTCGACAAACCGCAGGTGGCGGCGCGTTCTGCCGGCGTTGAATCGTCTTTTCTGGTGCAACCGTTGACAGGAATAGGCATCGCCCATAACGTGAAATCTGTTCGACACGACATAGATTTTCAGATGGGAGTGCGAGATGAACGACCTCCGAGCCACCCCGGCACGAGTCCCGCGCCACCCCGTCGAGGCGGCTCCGCCGCTGGTCGTCCACCCCCGCGGTGGGGTCGTGATCGTGGCACTGCTGCTACTGGCGCTGGGGCTGATGGTTCCCCTCGTCCTGTACACGGCAGCCGCCCCGATCGGCTGATCCGGCCGTCGAGCAGCACAGGCAATCCCCGACATGAAGGAGAGCACGATGAGCTTCGCCGATGACGCCAAGAACAAGGCACAGGACATCAAGGGCCGGGCCAAGGAGACCGTCGGCACCGCCTTCGACGACCCCGAGCTCAAGCAGGAGGGGCGCGGCGACCAGGCCGAGGCCTCGATCAAGGACAAGATCGCCGGCGCCGCCGACAAGGTCAAGGAGGGCGTCGACGAGGTGAAGGACAAGCTCTCGGGCAAGTGACGGCCCGAGACCGACGATGGGAGCTGGACATGATTCGACGGATCGCGCGACCCCTGCTGGGTTCGATCTTCGTCTACACCGGGTACACCGGCCTGACGAGCGACCCGGGGCGGAAGGCGGACACCGTCGCCCCGCTGGTGGAGAAGGCCACTGAGTCCCTGCCCGATTCGGCGGCGATCCCGACGAGCGCCCGGAGTTGGGTGCGGATCAATGCGGGTGTCCAGCTCGGCGGCGGCCTGCTGCTCGCCACCGGGCGGGCTCCGCGGGCCGCCGCGCTGGCCCTCGCGGGCACCCTGGTGCCCGCGACCGCCGTCGACCACCCGTTCTGGGCCGAGTCGGACCCGGAGGCCCGGCGCGAGCAGCAGCTGCACTTCGTGAAGAACCTGTCACTGCTCGGCGGCCTGCTGATCGCGGGCTTCGACACCGAGGGCAGGCCGGGCGTCACGTGGCGTGCCCGCCGCGCCGCGGAACGCGCCTCCGAGCGGGTCTCCGACACCGTCGCGGCGATCACGCCCGGCGGCCACGACGACCCCGCCACCTGGCAGGATCGCGCGCACGCGGCCCAGGAATACGGCGCCACTGCGATCGGCAGGGCGAAGCCCGCGGTCACGGGCGCCGTCGAGAAGGCGAAACCGGCGATCGCCGACGCCGTCGACAAGGCGAGGCCCGCGATCGCCGACGCGGCGGAGAAGGTCAAGCCGGTGGTCGACGACGCCGTCGACCGCGCGCGGCCGGTGCTCGCCGAAGCGGCGGACGCCGCCGCCGGTTTCGCCGAGAAGGCCGGGGATCGCCTGCACGCCCTGCGGGACGAGGCGTCCGCCGCGGTGGCGGACAGGAAGAAGCGCGCGCGGGTCGCGTAACGTGGGCCGCCCGGCCCGGATCGCGGCCGCGGTAGGTCGAGCAGAATCGAGACGCCGTGCCCCGCAGGCCAGAGTTCACCGGGCGCTACACCGACGCGCTGCACGCGCTGGAGGTGTCGACGCAGCGGAGCGCGCGGGTCGAGAACCTCGACGGTCAGTACGCGTTGCGCGTCGACTTCGAACTCGGGCGGTACCTGCTCGCGACGAACACGGACGCCGTCATCGGCCTCGCTGACGAGGACGCCGGAGCGCCGTGGCGAGTCCGGTTCTTCGACGGTGCCCTGGACGACGGTGCGGCCGTGCTGATCGCCGACCGCTCCGCGGCGTGGCTGATCGACGCCTTCGACGCCGCCGTCGGGGACCTGCCGCCCCTGGCCGAGGTCCCGCACACCTGACCGTCCCCCGTGGATCGGATCCGCGGGGGACGGCGGGTGGTCCCACCGGCGGCGGCCCGCAGGATCTACAGTGAAGGCATCAGGTTTTCGCTCCCGCGTGACACAGTAGTGGGAGCGGGACGCAGACGGGTGCGAAGGAGGAGTGCGATGACCCAGACGCATCGCGTGCGCTCCGATCTCGGCGTGTACAGCATCTCCGTGGCGTCCGAGCTCTCTCAGGTCGGCCTCCAGACGCTGCGCCTGTACGAGCGGCGACACCTGATCCGGCCACAGCGCACCGCGGGCGGCACCCGCCGTTACAGCGAGGACGACATCGCCCGCATCCGCCGGATCACGGAGCTCGTCGCCACGGGCGTCAACCTCCCGGGCGTCGAGCGCATCCTGGCCCTCGAGGACGAGTGCGCAGCCCTGCGTGCGGAACTCGAATCCACCCGGGTAGCAGCCGATTAGCGGCTACGGTTGCACGTTCACCGAGTACGCGGCCGCTGCGTCGCGCACGTCCAGGACGTACTGGCGGGACTGGTTGTAGACCATCACGGCCTTCTCCCAGCCCCTCGCGGTGGTCAGGTCCTTGCCCGAGACGCACAGGTACCGCGCCGCGGTCATCGCGGCGTCGTCGATGTTGTCCGGGTCGGCCTTGCCGTCGCCGTTGGCGTCCACGCCGAACCGCTGCCAGGTCTCCGGGATGAACTGGAACGGCCCCATCGCCGCGTCGAACTTCGCGTTCGGGCGGTGCGGGTCGGTCCCGGTCGCCCGGATCTCCATGTTCCCGTTCGTCCCGTCGAGCGGCACGCCGCGGATGGGCGGCGAGACCTTGCCGTCGGGCGCGATCGTCGCGCCGTGGTAGGTGCCGTGCTTACTCTCGATGAAGGCGATGCCGGCCAGCGTGGTCCACGCGATCCCGCACTCGGGCGTGCGCTGGCGCAGCGCCTCGGCCGCGTTGCCGTACGCCTCCAGCGAGATCACCGGGATGCCGGTGGCGACGCTGATGGGCGTGGCCCAGTCGCGGAGCAGATCGGACGTGCGGCCGGGGCCGTTCACGTTGATCAGCGGCACGGGAGCGCCCGCGCCCGGCGGGATGCCCTGCGGGATCTCGGGGCGCGGGTCGATCGCGCCGCACCCGGCGAGCACCGTCGACGCGACACCGACGACGAACGCCGCGCGCATACGGGAACTGACCATGACCTCGCCGTGAACTCTCTCGCCGAAAACTGGGGACGCGATCTCAACGTCCGGGCTGTGCCTCGGGGTTCCCGGCGTGGCCGTCGCCCCAGGCGGTGACCCACGATTCTACCCCGTCGGCGGCCATCACGGCCTCGGCCTCGCGCACCCGATCCATGAACGCCAGGACGCGCCGCCGGTAGTCCAGCTCGTACGCCGCGTCGGGTTCCGCCGGGTCGACGGTGACGGTGCGCACGTCGTCCGGGACCAGCTCGGCCGGGAAGTCCACGGTGCGCAGGCGCTCGAAGACCTTCGCCACCAGCGCCAACGCGGGCTGGGCCAGGGAGATCGAGTCGAGGACGGAGGCGCGCTCGCCGCGCTCGAGCCGCTTCTGCCGCTCCCAGTTCTCGGCCTGCGTCGCCACGTCGACCTCGGCACCGTCGGCCAGGTGCGGCGTGCGCCGACGGACCTTGGCGGCAAGGGTGCGGGCGACGTCGTCGATGTCGAAGGGGTGCGCCCCCTCCTCGGCGATCCGGGAGTGGAAGACCACCTGCAGCAGCAGGTCGCCGAGTTCGCTGCGCAGTTCGGCCGCGGCGGCGGCGCCGTCCTCGGGGGCGTCGAGCGCGGCGACGGCGTCGGCCACCTCGTACGTCTCCTCCACCAGGTAGCGCAGCAGGCTCGCGTGCGTCTGCTCCGACTCCCACGGGCCCTCGCGCCGCAGCCGGTCGATCAGGTCGACGGTGTCGAGCACCGCCAGCCCGGCGGGCCGGGGCGCGACGATCACGTCGGCGCCCGCCGCCCGCAGGGCGGCCGCGGCGGGATGCGCCTCGTCGGAGGTGAGCAGGGTCGCGCCCGCCGGGGCCTCCGCGCCGAGCACGGGACGGCCGTCGGGCAGGTGCCACGCGAGCCGCACCGGCAGCTCCTCCGTGTAGTGCACGGGGCCGGTGAGCCGGCCCAGGGCCGCGACGGGCAGCAGCGTGGGCGCAGCGGGGTTGAGCAGCACGACGGTGCCGCGTCCGCCGCTCATGGGGCCTCCGCCGCCGCGACGGCGCGGGGCGGCTGGTCGAGCCGCCAGTAGCCGGCGCCCTTGCCCGCCATGGCGGCCAGGAAGTCGGCGACGGCCTGCAGCACGTCGATGTCGCGCACCCGCTCGCTGCCGACGCCGCCCCCGCCCACGCGGGGGAGCGGGAAGGTGATGGTGCGGGTCGCGGCGCGGTAGGAGCCGCCGGGGTAGAGCCGCTTGAGCCGCATCTGTTGCGAGTCCAGCAGTTCCATCGGTGCGATCCGCAGGTTGGTGCCGGTCACGGTGATCTCGGTGACGCCCGCGTCCCGCGCGAGGGAGCGCAGCCGCGCGATCGCGGCGAGCCGCTCCACTTCCACCGGCGGCGGGCCGTAGCGGTCGGTGAGCTCGGTGAGCACCTCGGCGACGGCCGTATCGTCGTGCGCGGCGGCCAGTTTGCGGTACGCCTCGAGGCGCAGCCGGTCGCTGGTGACGTAGTCGGGCGGGATGTGCGCGTCCACCGGCAGGTCGATGCGCACCTCCTTCTGCTCCTCGGGCACGGTGATCGGCTTGCCGTCGGCGGCGGCGCGGTAGGCCTCCACCGCCTCGCCGACGAGCCGCACGTACAGATCGAAGCCGACGCCGGCGACGTGGCCGGACTGCTCGGCGCCGAGAACGTTGCCGGCGCCGCGGATCTCGAGGTCCTTCATCGCGACCGCCATGCCGGCGCCGAGGTCGTTGTTCTGCGCGATGGTCGCCAGCCGGTCGTAGGCGGTTTCGGTGAGCGGCTTCTCCGACGGGTAGAGGAAGTAGGCGTAGCCGCGCTCGCGGGAGCGGCCCACCCGCCCGCGCAGCTGGTGCAGCTGCGAGAGGCCGAGGTTCTCGGCCCGCTCCACGATGAGGGTGTTGGCGTTCGAGATGTCCAGGCCGGTCTCGACGATCGTGGTGCACACGAGCACGTCGAACTCGCGGTTCCAGAAGCCCTGCACGGTGCTCTCCAGGGCTTCCTCGCCCATCTGGCCGTGCGCCACCACGACGCGCGCCTCGGGCACCATGTCGCGGATGTGCTTGGCGGCCCGGTCGATCGAGCTGACCCGGTTGTGCACGTAGAACACCTGGCCGTCGCGCAGCAGCTCGCGACGGATGGCGGCCGCGACCTGCTTGTCGTCGTACGCGCCCACGTAGGTGAGCACCGGATGGCGCTCCTCGGGCGGGGTGAGGATGGTAGACATCTCCCGGATGCCCGCCATGCTCATCTCCAGCGTGCGGGGGATCGGCGTGGCGCTCATGGTGAGCACGTCGACGTTGGTGCGCAGCGCCTTGATGTGCTCCTTGTGCTCGACACCGAAGCGCTGCTCCTCGTCGACGATCACGAGGCCCAGGTCCTTCCAGCGCACGCCGGTCTGCAGCAACCGGTGCGTGCCCACCACCACGTCGACGCTGCCGTCGGCGAGGCCCTCGAGCACGGCCCGCGTCTCCAGCTTGTCGGTGAACCGGGACAGGCCCTTGACCGTGACGGGGAAGCCCTGCATCCGCTCCTCGAAGGTCTTCAGATGCTGTTGCGCGAGTAGCGTCGTCGGCACGAGCACCGCGACCTGCTTGCCGTCCTGCACGGCCTTGAAGGCGGCGCGCACCGCGATCTCCGTCTTGCCGTAGCCGACGTCGCCGATGACCACGCGGTCCATCGGGACCGCCTTCTCCATATCGGCTTTCACGTCGCCGATCACCGTCATCTGGTCCACGGTCTCGGTGAACGGGAAGGCGTCCTCCATCTCGCGCTGCCACGGGGAGTCGGGCGCGAAGGCGTGGCCGGGTGCGGCGTTGCGGGCCGCGTAGAGCTGCACCAGCTCGCCCGCGATCTCGCGGACGGCCTTGCGCGCCTTGCGCTTGGTGTTCTGCCAATCGCTGCCGCCCATCTTCGACAGCGCCGGCATCTCGCCGCCGACGTAGCGGGAGAGCTGGTCCAGCGATTCCATCGGGACGAACAGCTTGTCGCCCGGCTGGCCGCGCTTGCCGGGGGCGTACTCGATCACCAGGTACTCGCGGCGGGCGCCGGCGACGGTGCGCTCGATCATCTCGACGAACTTGCCGATGCCGTGCTCGTCGTGCACCACGAGGTCGCCGGCGGTCAGGGCCAGCGGGTCGACCTGGTTGCGGCGCTTGGCCGGCAGCCGCCGGCCGTCGCCGACGCCGGCGACCCGGTTGCCCGTGAGGTCGGGCTCGGCCAGCAGCACGAGCTTCTCGGCCGGCACGGTGAGGCCCGTCTGCAGGCTGCCGCGCAGCACCCCGACGGTGCCCGGCTTCGGGGCGGCGCCCGCGTCCAGCTCGGTGGCGGGGACCTCCGCCTCGCGCAGCCGCTCCAGGATGCGGGCGCGGGTTCCCTGACCGGCCACGACGATGACGCCGGAGCCGCCGGCTGCGGCGTGGGCGCGCAGCGTCGCGAACAGCTTCTCCGCCTCGGACTCGGAACCCCGTGGCGCGGGGGCGTGCTCGGCGCGGACGGTGAGGTGGTCCGGTCCCTCGTCCGGCCCCGCCGCCAGCGGCGAGACTGTCCACCACGGGCGCCCGGCGGCGGACACGGAGTCGTGCACCTCGTCGAGCGCGCGGTAGGCGCTGGCGCCCAGGTTCATCCCCGACGGGTCCAGCGGCGCGGCGGAGCCGAGCGCCGCCGCGGTCCAGGAGGCCTCGAGGAACTCCTGGCCGGTGCGGCCGAGATCGGCTGCGCGGGTGCGGATCTTCTCGGGATCCAGGAGCAGCGTGTGCGCGCCCGCGGGCAGGACGTCGGTCAGCAGCTGCAGCTCGCCCGGGATGAGCGCGGGGATCAGCGCCTCCATGCCCTCCACCGGGATGCCCTGGGACAGCTTCTCCAGCATCTCGAGGAGGGCGGCATCGTTCTGGTGATCGGCCTTCAGGGCCGCTGCCCGCTCCCGGACCTCGGCGGTGAGCAGCAGCTCGCGGCACGGGTAGACGTGCACGGTGCCCACCTCGACCTCGGGCTGGGAGCGCTGGTCGGCGACGGAGAATGCGCGCAGGTCGGTGATCTCGTCGCCCCAGAACTCCACGCGCACCGGCAGATCCGTGGTGGTGGGGAACACGTCGAGGATGCCGCCGCGCACCGCGAACTCGCCGCGCTTGCCCACCATGTCGACCCGCGTGTAGGCGAGCTCCACGAGGGTCTCGATGAGCTGGTCGAAGTCGTGCTCGACGCCCTCGCGCAGCGTGATCGACGGTGCGTCGCCCAGGCCCGGGGCCATCGGCTGCACCAGGGAGCGGACCGTCGCCACCACGGCCCGCAGGGGTTCGCCGTACTGCGCGTCCTCCGGGTGGGCCAGGCGGCGCAGCACCTGCAGCCGCCGGCCGACGGTGTCCGCGCCGGGGGAGAGGCGCTCGTGCGGCAGCGTCTCCCAGCTCGGGAACTGGGCCACGGCACCGTCGCCCAGCATCTCCCGCAGCTCGGAGGTCAGGTCGTCGGCCTCGCGCCCGGTGGCCGTGACGACGAGGACGGGCGCGCGGTCCGCGAGCGCCGAGACGAGGAAGGGACGCGCACCGTCGACCGCGGTGACGGTGAGGTCGGGCCTGCCCGCCGCCTCCGCGAAGGCGGCGATGTCCGGATCGGCGGCGACCGCCCTGGTCAGTCCGGCGAGGGCGGGGACGGGGGAGGGGGCGGCGTCAGGCACCGATCCAGTGTATTGGCGCGGTCCGACACGCGCCGACGGGCCCGAGCGCCCGCTCAGGCACCGGCGCCGGCCGGCGCGTGGCGGGCCAGGAACGTCGCGACCGCCTCGTCGGCGACGGCGTCCAATTCCTGCTGCGTAGGGCGCGACCGGCCGCCGGTGAGGGTGAGCCGGTTGAGCGGCGCCGCCAGGACGAGCCAGGTGAACTGCTCGGCCGCGGCGGCGGGATCGTCGATGCGCAGCAGGCCGCGGGCGGCCAGGCGTGCGAAGGCGTCGGCGAGGAGCTCCTGATTGCGATCCCAGCTGCGCCGCACGTAGTCGTCGGCGACCTCGGGGAAGCGCTCCGCCTCGGCCGCGACCAGGGCGCGCATCCGCAGGACGGGGCCGCTGAGGACGCCCGCCTGCAGAGTGCCGGCGAGGGCGCGCAGCCCGCGGGCGGCGTCGTCGGTCGAGATCAGCGCGTCGAGGTGCGGCCGCATCGCGTCGCGGCCGCGGTCCACCCAATCCCGGACGACGGCCGCGTACAGGTCGTCCTTCGACGGGTACTGCCGGTAGAGGGTCTGCTTGGAGATGCGGGCACCGGCGGCGACGGCGTCCATCGTCGTGCCCGCGAAGCCGCGGTCGAGGAGCAGGTCCCGCGCGACGGCGAGCAGGTCGGCGCCGCTGCGGCCGCCCGGGCGACCGCGTAGCCGGGGTGTGCCCTGTGCCGTGTTCATGCCGAAATAGTACTGGACAGTACTCGGACGCGGGCGTAGGGTACTCATTAGTACTAAAAGGAGGACGTCGTGATCGTCGCAGGTATCGTCGTCGCCGCGTTCGCGGCATTCGTTCTGAGCTCGGTCTACTACGTGCTCCTCTCGCCGGTGGAGCAGCGGGCGCTCGGGGAGCGGGCTCTCGATCGCGGGAAGCCGGGGCCGCCGAAGGTCGCCGCCGAACTGGTCCGCACCGTCGTCGTCGCAGCGGGGTTCGCTTGGATCGCCGAGCGATCCGACCTCCTCGGGCTCCCGGGCGCTCTCGCGCTCGCTCTCGTGCTCTGGATCGCGTTCCCCGTCGTGCTGCTCACCGGATCGATCATCTGGGAGCGCGTGCCGTGGCAGACCGCGGCGATCCACGCCGGCGACTGGCTCCTCAAGCTCGTGCTCATCGCCGTTGCGCTGGGCCTTCTCCACTGATTGAAGGGAAACGCCATGTCCGCCACCGCAGGTCCGCTCGACACCACCTTCACCGCCGTGCTCCGGCGGAGCGAGGCCAAGGGCGGGTGGACGTACGTCGTGCTCGACGGGTCCGCCGAGTTCTTCGGCACCCGTGGCCTCGTCAAGGTCTCCGGGACCATGGACGGAGTGCCGTTCACCAGCTCCTTCATGGCCCTGGGCGACGGGACGCACAAGCTCCCGGTCGCCGCGAAGATCCGTCGCGAGATCGGCAAGGAGGAGGGCGACGCGATCACGGTTCACCTCGAGCGCCGCCTGAGCTGAGTCACAGCACCCCTTGACAGGTGACGGGGGTCACTTTAAGTTCCTTGCTTGTGGTGAATGAAACATCAGCGTTCCGGATGGGATCGCGTGCCCTCGCGGCGCTGATCGGCGCCGTCCTCGTGATCGCGACCGGGTTCGCGACGGCCCCGAGTGCCCGGGCGCTGCCGCCCCTCGTCGAACCGGCACCGCCCGCCGACGCCTTCTACGACCGCCCCGCGGACCTGGCGTCACTCAAGCCCGGCGAGATCGTGCGCACCCGCACCACGTCGATCCGCTCGCTGCAGGTGATGCCCCTCAACGTGGACGCCTGGCAGCTCGCCTACCGGACCACGGGCATGAACGGCGAGCCCGATCTCAGCGTGACCACGGTGATGGTGCCGCGCGGCAAGAAGCCCACCAAGCTGCTCTCCTATCAGGCGGCCGCCGACTCGACGCTGCGCATCTGCCAGTCCTCGTACTCGACCACCAAGGGCGGCCCCATCGACCTGGCCGCGAAGGAGGGCCCGCTCACCTTCGGCATGCCCGCCGCCGAGCTGCTTTTCGCCGGCCTCGGCGTGCAAGAGGGCTGGGCCGTCGCGATGCCCGACCACGGCGGCGGCGACGACCGCTTCCTCACCCCGCGCCAGCCGGGCTGGGCCGTGCTCGACGGCATCCGTGCGGTGGAGAACTTCTCCCGCCTCGGGCTGAGCGCGAAGACCCCCGTCACGCTGTGGGGTTACTCGGGCGGCGCGATCGCCAGCAGCTGGACCATCGAGGAGCACCCGACCTACGCGCCGGAGCTCAACATCCGCGGAGCCGCCTTCGGTGCGCCGGAGCGCGACCTCGAGGCCTCGCTCAAGGCCGTGAACACGTCGCTGCTCGCGGGCCTCATTCCGCTCGCCCTCTCCGCGCTCGGTAAGGACTCCGAGGAGTTCCGCGGCGCCCTCGACAAGGTGCTCACCCCTGAGGGCCGGGCGCGCGTGAACGAGACCCGCCGGCACTGCATGCCGCAGAACGTCGTGGCCAACCTGTGGTTCGACTACAACCGGATGCTGACCAAGCCGGTCGACGAGGTGCTGCGGATCCCGATCATCGCCAAGACCATTCGCGAGCGCGGCGTGAGCGGCCGGGTCCCGACCGTGCCCGCGTACGTCTACAACGGCATCACGGAGGAGGTCGCCCCGATCACGGGGACCGACAAGCTCGTGAACTCCTACTGCAGGGGCGGGGCGTCCGTGACCTACCGCCGCGAGGAGTTCCCGCCGAACCCGGTCAAGCAGCTCATGACCACGCACGGCACCGTCGTGGTGACCGGCGCGGGCGGCGCGTTCGACTGGCTCAAGCAGCGCATGGACTCGACCGGCCCGGCACCGTCGGGCTGCGACATCCGCAACGTCTTCAGCAGCGGGCTCGAGCCCGCGGCGATCGGCACCTTCGGCCAGGCCATCGGCACCGTCCTCGCCTCGCTGGTCGGCGCGCCGATCGGGGCGGGGCCCCGGTAGTCAGTCCCCGGGGGCGGGTTCGACGGTGTCGGGCCCGCCCAGCTGGCTCGGCTCGATGGCGACGGGGTTCTCCTTGAGGCCGATGAGGCCGTACCAGGAGAGGTTGACGATGTGGGCGGCCACCGCCTCCTTGGGCGGGTCGCGGACCTCCAGCCACCACTGCGCGGTCATGGCGACCATGCCGACCAGGGCCTGGGCGTACAGCGGTGCGAGGCCGGGGTCGAGGTTCTTGTTCTCGAACTCGCTCTCCAAGTGGATCTCCACCTGGCTGACCAGGTCGTTGAGTAGCGTCGAATAGCCGCCGGTGTGCTCCGCCGAGCTGTTGCGGGTGAGGATCCGGAAGCCGTCGGCGCGCTCCTCGACGTACGTGAGCAGCGCGAGGGTGATCTGCTCGATCCGCGTCTTGGAGCGGTCCTCGAGCAGGGCCCGGGAGAAGACCTCGAGGACCATCTCCATCTCGCGGTCCACGACCACCGCGTACAGGCCCTCCTTGCCACCGAAGTGTTCGTAGACGACGGGCTTGGAGACGCCCGCCTTCGAGGCGACCTCCTCGATCGTCGCCGCCTCGTAGCCGCGGTCGGCGAACACCGAGCGCGCCGTGTCCACCAACTGGTTGCGGCGTTCGGCGGCGGGCATCCGCTTCCGCACCGGCGCGCCGGGCGCGCGGTTCGGCTTGGCCGCGGAGGAGGTCACGGAGCGTCCGTCGGGCCGGGCTCGGGCGCGGCCCCGTCCTCCCCGGACGGCTTGCGCGCGGCCTCGGCCTGCGCGGCCACCTGCGCCCGGTACGCGGCCTCGGCCTTGTCGTGCTGGTTCTTGATGAACCGGCTCGCGAAGATCAGGCCCACGAAGAACAGCAGCTCGAAGACGATGGCGGCGATGTACAGCACGCGCGCGGTCGTCGTGGTCGCATCGGTCAGCCGCCAGATCAGCACGCCGAGCACCAGCAGCAGGACGGCGCCCATCGACTTCAACTGCAGGCCGTTGCTGAACGGAAGCGGCTTGTCACTCATGAGTGACGATTCTACTTACCGCCCGGTGAACACCGTGAGATCGGCGAACAGGTCCAGCAGGGGCTGCGGGAAGACACCCAGCGCGATCACCGCCACTACGCCGAGCCCGATCGCGAAACCGGTGAGCGGATCCACCCGCGGCACATCGGGCGCGAACTCGTGGGCGGGTGCGAAGTACATGGTCATCATCACCCGGATGTAGAAGACCGCCGCCAGCGCGCTGGCGAGCACACCCACTACGACGAGCCACCCGCCGCCGCGCTGCGCCGCCGCCGCGAACACCGCGAACTTGCCCGCGAACCCGCCGGTGAGCGGGATCCCGGCGAACGAGAGCAGGAACAGGGCCATAGCGCCCGCCAGCAGGGGGCGGGTCCGGCCCAGGCCGGCCCACCGGTCCAGCTCCGCCACCTCGGCGGTGGTGCCGTCGGCCCGGGTCTCGCGGACGGCCGCGGCGACCGCGAACCCGCCGACCGTGCTGAGCCCGTAGACCGCGAGGTAGAAGCAGACCGCGCCCGTCCCGCGGACCGTCCCCGCGAAGACGCCGATGAGCAGGAAGCCCGTGTGTGCGATCGCCGAATAGGCGAGCAGGCGCTTGACGTCCGACTGCGTGACCGCGATGACCGAACCGACCACGACGGTGACGACGGCGACCGCCGCGACCACCGGGCGCCACGGCACGTCCCGGAAGGCGACCAGGGTGAGCCGCACGATCACGCCGAACGCCGCGATCTTCGTGGCCGCCGCCATGAACGCGGTCACCGGCGTCGGCGCGCCCTGGTAGACGTCCGGCACCCACGAGTGGAAGGGCACGGCGCCGGCCTTGAACAGCAGGCCCACGCCGATCAGCGCCGCCCCGAGGGTGCCGAACACCGCGTCCCGCGGGACCGCCGCGATCGACGTGGAGCCGGTCGCCGCGAAGCGCAGGGCGATGCCGAACAGGAGGATCGCCGAGCTGAACGCGCCCAGCAGGAAGTACTTGAGCGCCGCCTCGAGCGGCAGCAGCCCGCGCCGTTTCGCCAACGCGCAGAGCAGGTACAGCGGCAGCGAGAAGACCTCGAGCGCCACGAACAGCGTCAGCCAGTCCTGCGCCGAGACGAACGCCAGCATGCCGCCGAGCGCGAACAGCGTCAGCGGCACCGCCTCGGTGTGCGTCAACGAGTCGTAGCGCGCCACCATCAGCGCGAGCGCCGGGAGCGTCGAGATCAGGAGCAACCCCTGCAGCGCGAGGGAGAGGCCGTCGTCGGCGACCGCACCGGCGAGCACCGCGCGCGGGCGCTCGCCGGTGTCCGCGAGCACCGCCACGGCGATCAGCGCCGCCAGCACGGCGCTCCCGCCGAGCACCGCGTGCACCCGGGCGCGGACCGCCGCGGGCGCGAACGACTCGACCACCACGCCGACGATCGCGGCCACGAAGACGATGAGCGCCGGCGCGATCTGCGCGTACTCGATCGACGGGTTCATCGGGCGACCTCCGCGACCGTGGGCGAGACCGACGGGTTGATCGCGTCCAGCGCGGGTCCGGGGAAGAAGCCCAGCAGGAACAGGGCGACGACCAGCGGGACCAGCACGACCAGCTCACCCGGCCGCGCATCGTCGACGGTGCGCTCCACCTCCTCCGGCACGGGCCCCGTGAACATCCGCTGGTAGGTCCACAGCACATACATCGCCGACAGCACCAGCGCGACCACCGAGACGATCGCGGCGACCGCCCACCGCGGGTAGGTGCCGACCACGACGAGGAGCTCGGACACGAACGGCCCGAGCCCGGGCAGCGACAGGGTCGCGAGGCCCGCGATGAGGAAGATCGCCCCCAGCTTCGGCGCCCGGGACCAGGCGCCGCCGAAGTCGCCGATCCGGCGGCTCCCGCGGCGGGCCACCAGGACGCCGGCGGTGAGGAACAGGGCCGCCGTCGCGACGCCGTGGTTGACCATGTAGAGCACCGAACCGGCCTGCGAGTCGCCGGTGCGCGCGAAGACGCCGAGGATGATGAAGCCGAAGTGGCTGATCGACGTGTACGCGATGAGCGACATCACGTCGGACTGCCCGATCGCGAGGATCGCGCCGTAGACGATGCCGATCACCGCGAGCGCCGCCACCCACGGCGCGAAGCGGGCCGCGGCGTCGGGGAACAGCGTGAGGCAGTAGCGCAGCATCGCGAAGGTGCCCACCTTGTCGACGATCGCCATCATCAGCACGGCCGTCGGGGGATTCGTCTGCACCGCCGCGCCCGGCAGCCACGTGTGCAGCGGCCACAGCGGCGCCTTCACCGCGAAGGCGAACAGGAAGCCCAGGAACATCAGGTCCTGTGCGATGCCGGGGCCGGGCCGCGCACCGTCGAGCAGGGCGCGCAGGTCGAAGGTGCCGGACGCGGCGTACAGCCCGACCACCGCGGCCAGCATCACGAGTCCGCCGGCGAGGTTGTAGAGCAGGAACTTCACGGCGGCGTGGGTGCGGACCGCCGTATCGCTTTCCGTGCCGCCGAACCCGGCCAGCAGGAAGTACAGCGGGATCAGCATGGCCTCGAAGACCAGGTAGAACAGCAGCACGTCGGTGGTGACGAAGCTGACGAGCACCATCGCCTCGACCGCGAGCGTGAGCGCGACGTAGGTGCCGGCGCGTGCGCTCTCGGGCGCGGTCTCGCGCCAGGCGGCGAGCAGCAGGACCGGCAGCAGGGCGGCGGTGAGGAGTACCAGCACCAGCCCGGTCCCGTCGAGCCCGAGGCGGTAGCCCGCGCCGAAGGACGGTATCCAGGAATGCGATTCGACGAACTGGAAGCCGCCCGCGGGGTCGAAGGCGAACGCCAGCCCGATGCCGATCACCAGCGCGACGAGTGCCGCCGCCAGCCCGATCCAGCGCGCGGCGCGGGGCACGGCCGCGGCGGCGACGGCACCGACCGCGGGCGCCGCCCAGAGCAGCGTCAGCCACGGCGCGCTCATGAGAGCCACACCGCCGCGGCGCCGACGAGCACCGCCGTCCCGGCCAGCATGGTCAGCGCGTAGCTGCGCGCGTACCCGGTCTGCGACCGCCGCAGCAGGAGAGAGCCGAGGTGCACGCCCGCGGGGATCGCGTCGACCGCGCCGTCGATGCCCTTGCGCTCCGCCACGAGCAGGGCGTCCGTGGCGGCCTGCCCGGGGCGCATGAAGACGGCCTCGTTGAGGGCGTCGCCGTACAGGTCCTTGCGGGCCGCGCGCGTCAGGGCACTCACCGCCGGCGGTGCCTCCACGGGCACCGTCCGCGTCAGGCGGACCGCCACCGCGACGCCGATCGCGACGGCGCCGAGGACCAGCAGCGTGACCGCCCACGCGGGGATCGCGTGGTGCGCCTCGGGCGCGGATCCGACGGCGGGAGCGAGGAAGTCGGAGAGCGTGCCGCCGATCACCAGGAGCGCGCCCGCGCCGACGCTGCCGAGCGCCAGCACGACCATCGGCCCCGTCATCACCCGCGGCGACTCGTGCGGATGCGTGCCCTCGCGCCATCGGCGCGCGCCGAAGAAGGTCAGCACCATCACCCTCGTCATGTAGAAGCCCGTGATCCCCGCGCCGAGGACCGCGGCGCCGCCCAGCACGACGCCCCAGAAGCCGCCGCGGCCCAGCGCGGCCTCGATGATCCCGTCCTTGGTGAAGAAGCCCGACAGCGGCGGGACGCCGATGATCGCGAGATAGCCGAGGCCGAAAGTGACCGCCGTGACCGGCATGACCTTCGCGAGGCCGCCGTACCGCCGCATGTCCGTCTCGTCGTTCATCCCGTGCATCACCGAGCCCGCGCCCAGGAACAGGCCGGCCTTGAAGCAGCCGTGCGCCAACAGATGCGCGATCGCGAGGGCGTAGCCCGCGGGTCCGAGCCCGGCGGCGAGCACCATGTAGCCGATCTGGCTCATGGTCGACGCTGCGAGGGCCTTCTTGATGTCGTCCTTCGCGCAGCCGATCACGGCGCCGAAGAGCAGCGTCACCGCGCCGACGGCGAGCACGAAGCCCTGCGCCACCGGTGCCGCCTCGAAGACGGGGCCGGTGCGCACGATGAGGTAGACGCCGGCGGTGACCATCGTCGCGGCGTGGATGAGCGCCGAGACCGGAGTGGGGCCCTCCATCGCGTCGCCGAGCCAGCTCTGCAGCGGCACCTGCGCCGACTTGGCGCACGCGGCCAGCAGGAGCAGCAGCCCGAGCCACGTGAGCACGCCCTCGCCGGCCTCACCGGCGCGGGGGAGGAACTCGCCGAAGGTGGTGGTGCCGAAGGTCATGAGGGTGACCGCCACCGCCAGCGCCAGGCCCATGTCGCCGACGCGGTTCACGATGAAGGCCTTCCGCGCGGCCGTCGCCGCCGAGGGCTTGTGCTGCCAGAAGCCGATGAGCAGGTACGACGCGAGACCCACGCCCTCCCAGCCGAGGTAGAGCACCACGAGGTCGTCCGCGAGGACCAGCACCAGCATCGCGCCGAGGAACAGGTTGAGGTAGCCGAAGAACCGGCGCCGGCCCGGGTCGGCCTCCATGTAGCCGATCGAGTAGACGTGGATCAGCGTGCCGACGCCGGTGATCAACAGCGCGAAGCACACCGACAGCTGATCCAGGCGGAAGGCCAGGTCCACCGAGAGGTCGCCGCCCGAGAACCAGTGGTAGAGCACGGTGCCCACCGATCGGTCCGCGCCGTCCCGGGCCAGGAGCAGGCCGAAGGCGACGGCCGCGACCACGAAGGACAGCGCCGCCACCGCGGTGCCGAACAGGTGCCCCCAGGCGTTCGTCCGCCGCCCACCGAGCAGCAGGACCGCCGCTCCGGCGAGGGGGATCAGCGGCAGAGCCGCGATGAGTACGGTCACCGGTCACCGCCTCAGCAGGTGCGGCTCGTCGACGGACACGGACTTGCGGACCCGGAAGATCGCGATGATGATCGCCAGGCCCACCACCACCTCGGCGGCGGCCACGACCATCGTGAAGAAGGCGAGCACCTGCCCGTGCGGCACGGCGTGCATCCGGCCCGCGCTGACGAGCGCGAGGTTCGCGGCGTTGAGCATCAGCTCGACGCACATGAACACCACGATGGCGTTGCGGCGCAGCAGGACGCCGGCGGAGCCGATCGCGAACAGCAGCGCGGCGAGGTACAGGTAGAGATGCGGGTTCACGGCGTCACCTCCTCGTCGCGGAGCGCGTGCGGAACGTCGTCGTCGAGCGACGGGGACCGGTCGGGGAGCGCGCGCCGCTCGCCCGGCACGCGCGGGGCCAGCGTGTGGTTGACGGAGTCGAGCGCGGGCGATCCGTCGGGCAGCCGGCCCGGCAGGTCGACGGCGTTGCCCAGCGCGTAGACGCCGGGGTTGGGCAGCGGTGTGGCGCGGCGGCCCTCGCGGAACCGGCGGATCGATTGCTCGCGCTGGCTGAGCGCGGTGGCCAGCTTCTCCCGGTGGGCGAGGATCATCGCGCCCAGCGTGGCGGTGATGAGCAGCGCGGCGGTGAGCTCGAAGGCCCACAGGTAGCGCACGAAGACGGTGTCGGCCAGGGCCTCCACGGAGTTCGGCGGGTACTCGCCCGATCCCGCTCCCTGCGCGGCCCCGGCCCCGGCGCCGACGTCCCGGAGCGAGGCCCGGGCCACGAGGCCGATGAGCAGCATTCCGAAGGCGAGACCGGCGACGGCGGCGCCGATCCGGTGCCCGCGCAGGGTCTCCACCAGTGAGTCGGAGGAGTCGACGCCGACCAGCATGACCACGAACAGGAACAGCATCATCACCGCGCCGGTGTAGACCACGATCTGCACGACGCCGAGGAAGGTCGCACCCTGGGAGATGTAGAGGATCGCGAGCAGGATCATGGTGGCGGCCAGGCACAACGCCGAGTACACGGCCTTGGAGGCCAGCACCACGCCCAGGGCGAAGACCACCGCGGGCACCGCGACGATCCAGAACGCCCACTCCTCCCCGGTCATTCGTCCACCGCCCCCCTGTAGTAGTCCGTCGCGGTGAGGCCCTCGCGCATCGCGTGCGGCGGCGGCACCTCGCCCTCGTGCAGCGGGGCGAGCAGGTCGTCCTTGTCGTAGATCAGCGCGCCGCGATCGCGGTCGGCCATCTCGTAGTCGTTCGTCATCGTCAGCGCGCGCGTCGGGCAGGCCTCCACGCACAGGCCGCAGCCGATGCACCGCAGGTAGTTGATCTGGTACGTCCGGCCGTAGCGCTCGCCGGGGGAGTACCGCTCCTCCTCGGTGTTGTCGGCGCCCTCCACGTAGATGGCGTCCGCGGGGCAGCTCCACGCGCACAGCTCGCAGCCGATGCACTTCTCGAGCCCGTCGGCGTACCGGTTCAGCTGGTGCCGCCCGTGATACCGGCCGGCGGTGGGCGAGCGCTCCTCCGGATAGTTCTCGGTGACGGGCTTGGTGAACATGGTCCGCAGGGTCACGCCGAATCCGCTGAGCCCGAGGGGATCAGCCATGGGAGGCCTCCTTCGCTTCGGCCTCGCGCGGCAGGGCTCGCCGGGCGGGCTCGGACAGGTACTGGCCCGGCAGGGGCGGCACGGGGAAGCCGCCGGCCATCGGATCGAAGGGCAGCGAGAAGGTCTCGGGATCCGGGCCGGGCTCGGGAGCCTTCTGCCGACGGTGCCGCACCACCAGGACGGCGAGCACGGCGAGGGTGAAGAGCAGCGAGACGGCGGGCGCCAGCACCGTCGTCGAGTGCCCGGCGAGGGCCCACGCCTGCACCGCGCCGGCGACCAGCACCCAGGCCAGCGCGGTCGGGATCAGCAGCTGCCAGCCGAACCGCATGAACTGGTCGTAGCGCAGCCGCGGCAGCGTGGTGCGCAGCCAGATGAAGGCGAACAGGAAGCACCACACCTTGCCCACGAACCAGACCACCGGCCACCAGCCGGAATTCGCGCCGTCCCACATGTTCAGCGGCCACGGCGCGTGCCAGCCGCCGAGGAACAGCGTGGTGGCGAGTGCGGAGACGGTGGTCATGTTGACGTACTCCGCGAGCATGAACATCGCGAACTTCAGCGAGCTGTACTCGGTGTGGAAGCCGCCCACCAACTCGCCCTCGGCCTCGGGCAGGTCGAAGGGCGCGCGGTTCGTCTCACCGACCATCGAGACCACGTACACGACGAACGAGGGCAGCAGCAGGAAGACGTACCAGGTGCCCTCCTGGCGCGCGACGATGCCCGACGTGGCCATCGTGCCCGCGTACAGGAAGACGGCGGCGAAGCTCAGGCCCATCGCGACCTCGTAGCTGATCACCTGGGCGGTGGAGCGCAGGCCGCCGAGCAGCGGATAGGTGGAGCCGGAGGACCAGCCGGCCAGCACGATGCCGTACACGCCGATGCTGGTGATCGCGAGGACGTACAGCACCGCCACCGGAAGATCGGTGAGCTGCAACGGCGTCCACGTCCCGAACACCGAGACCTGCGGGCCGAAGGGGATCACGGCGAACGCCATGAACGCGGGGATGGTGGCGATGATCGGTGCGAGGAGGTAGACGGGCTTGTCGACCCCGGAGGGCGTGATGCCCTCCTTGAGCGCCAGCTTGATGCCGTCCGCGAGCGACTGGAGGATGCCGAAGGGGCCCACCCGGTTCGGCCCGTACCGGTGCTGCATCCGGGCCATCACCTTGCGCTCGATGAGGATCGCGGCGAGCACCGTCAGCACCAGGAAGGCGAAGATCGCGACCGCCTTGACCAGGATCAGCCACCACGGATCGCGGCCGAAGGTGGAGAGGTCGACGGGGTCGTGCGGTCCGAGGGCGAGCGTCATCGCGCCACCCCGATCCCCACCACGGCGCCCCATCCGACGCCCAGCGTCTCGCCGACGGCGCTGCCGGGCGAGTTCCGCGGCACCCACACCACCCCGTCGGGCATGTCGGTCACCTCGAGCGGCAGCGTGATCGTGCCGCGGTCGGTGGAGATGGACACGTCGGCGCCGTCCGCGGCCAGGATGCCGGTCGCCGTCGCCGCCGACATCCGCGCGACGGGCCGCCTCGCCGTCGCCGCGAGATCGGGCTCCCCGTCCTGACCGCGCCCCAGGTCGAGCAGCTGCCGCCACGTCGCGAGCAGTGCCTCGCCGTCGCCGGGGACGCCGACGGTGCCGGGGCGCCCGGCGACGGGGCGGCGTGGCGGCCGGACCGAGCCCAGCGTGCGGAGGGCGGCGGCGGCACCGTCGGCGTCGGTGAAGCCCAGGTCGGCGCGCATCGACTGCGCGAGGACGGCGAGGACCCGCGCGTCCGTGAGGGCACCGGGCGAGGGGAGCGCCGCCGCGAAGGAGCGGTCGCGGCCCTCCCAATTGCGGAAGGTGCCGGCGCGCTGCGTCACAGTGGCGACGGGAAGCACCACGTCGGCGCGGGCGGTGACCTCGGACTCCCGCTGCTCGAGGCTCACCACGAAGGCGGCGTCAAGGGCGCGGCGCGCCCCGTCGGGGTCGGGCAGGTCGCCGATGTCGACCGCCCCGCACACCAGGGCGGGCAGGTCGCCGGACGCGGCGGCGGCGAGGATCCCGGCGGTGTCGCGGCCGGGGCCGTCGGGCAGGGTGACGCCCCACAGCGCCTCGACCTCCATGCGGTGGGCGTAGTTCGCGGTGAGGCGGCCGCCGGGCAGCATCCCGGCCAGCGCCCCCGCCGCGATCGCGCCGGGCTCGCCCGCGCGGCGCGGGATCCACGCCAGCCGGGCGCCGGAGGTTGCCGCGAGCGCCGCCGCCGAGGCGAGGGCCTCGGGGGTCTCGGCGAGCCGCTCGCCCACGAGGATCACGGCGCCGGGCGCCGACAATCGCTGCGCCAGCGTGGGCTCGGCGAGGGTCGCGGCCTCGCCGCCGGGAGCGCACGTGAGGAGCTCGCCGTCGAGGCGGCCCAGGCCGCGGGAGGCGAACGGGGCGATCGACAACACCCGGGTGCCGCCGGCCCGCACCGACTTCCGCAGCCGCAGGTGCACGATCGGCGACTCCTCCTCGGGCTCGAAGCCCGCGAGCAGCACGACCGGCGCGGTCTCGAGGTCGGCGTAGGAGACCCCGCCCGCCACGCCGGAGGCCAGGAACGACGCCTCCTCCGCGCTGTGCGGCCGGATCCGGAAGTCGATGTCGTTGGTGCGCAGCGCGATGCGCGCGAAGGCCGAGTAGGCGTACAGGTCCTCGACGGTGCCGCGCCCACCGGTGAGCACACCCGCCGCCCGGCCGGTCAGCCCCTCCGCCGCCGCCGCGATCGCCTGCGGCCACGAGGTCGGGGCGAGGACGCCGTCGGCGCCGCGCACCAGGGGCGTGGTGAGCCGGTCCGGCGCGGCGGCGTAGGTGAAGGCCCAGCGCCCCTTGTCGCAGCTCCACTCCTCGTTGACCTCGGGATCGTCGCCGGCGAGGCGGCGCAGCACCTCCCCGCGGCGGTGGTCCACGCGCAGGCCGCAGCCGCTCGCGCAGTGCTCGCACGCCGACGGGGTGGAGGTCAGGTCGAAGGGCCGCGCCCGGAATCGGTAGGAGGTGTTGGTGAGCGCTCCGACGGGGCAGATCTGCACGGTGTTGCCGGAGAAGTAGGAGTCGAGCGGCTGGTCGCCCGCGACGCCCACCTGTTGCAGCGCACCGCGATCCATGAGCTCGATGAAGTCGTCGCCGGCGATCTCGTCGGAGAAGCGGGTGCAGCGCGCGCACAGCACGCACCGCTCGCGGTCGAGCACGATCTCCGCCGAGAGGGGGATCGGCTTGGGATAGGTGCGCTTGTCGGCGGCCGGGAAGCGCGACGTGGCGCGGCCGGCGGACATGGCCTGGTTCTGCAGTGGGCACTCGCCGCCCTTGTCGCACACCGGGCAGTCCAGCGGGTGGTTCACCAGCAGCAGCTCCATCACGCTGCGCTGGGCGCCGGCCGCGGCGGCGGAGGTGGCCTGCGTGCGTACCACCATCCCGTCGGTCACCGTCGTGGTGCAGGAGGCGAGCGGCTTGCGCTGGCCCTCCACGTCCACGAGGCACTGTCGGCAGGCCCCCGCCGGGGCGAGCAGGGGGTGGTCGCATAACCGGGGGATCGCGATCCCCAGCTCCTCGGCGGCGCGGATCACGAGAGTGCCCGGGGGGACCTCGATCTCGATGCCGTCGATGGTGGCCTTCACCGGCTCGGGGGCGGTCATCGCGCACCTCCGGGGACCGGGGCCTCGCGCATCGACTCCGCGGGGTCGAAGGGGCAGCCGCCCTCGGCGACGTGCCGCTCGTACTCCTCGCGGAAGTACTGCAGCGAGCTCTGGATGGGACTCGCGGCACCGTCGCCCAACGCGCAGAAGGCCTTGCCGAGCACACCGTCGGCCACCTCGGCGAGGGTGTCCAGGTCCTCGGCGCGTCCCTCGCCCTCCTCCAGCCGGCGCAGGAGCCGCACCAGCCAGTACGTGCCCTCGCGGCACGGGGTGCACTTGCCGCAGGACTCGTGCGCGTAGAACTCGAGCCAGCGCAGCACCGCCCGGACGACGCAGACGGTGTCGTCGAAGACCTGGAGGGCCTTGGTGCCCAGCATCGACCCGGCGCCGGCCACGCCCTCGTAGTCGAGCGGCACGTCGAGGTGCTCCGCCGTGAGCAGGGGGGTCGACGAGCCGCCGGGCGTCCAGAACTTCAGCTCGTGCCCGGGGCGGACGCCGCCGGCGAGCTCCAGCATCTCGCGCAGCGTGACCCCGAGCGCCGCCTCGTACTGCCCGGGCCGCACGACGTGCCCCGAGACGGAGTACAGCGTGAACCCGGGCGACTTCTCGCTGCCCATGGTGCGGAACCACTCGGCGCCGCGGGCGAGGATCGCCGGCACGCTGGCGATCGACTCGACGTTGTTCACGCACGTGGGCGAGGCGTAGAGGCCCGCGACGGCGGGGAAGGGCGGCCGCAGCCTGGGCTGCCCGCGCCGGCCCTCCAGCGAGTCCAGCAGCGCCGTCTCCTCGCCGCAGATGTACGCGCCGGCGCCGCCGTGCACGACGAGATCCAGGCTGAATCCGCTGGGGCCCATCGGCTTGCCGAGGTAGCCCGCCGCGTACGCCTCGGCGACGGCAGCGCGCAGCCGTCGCTGCACGCCCAGCACCTCGCCGCGGACGTAGATGAACGCCTGACGTGCTCGGATCGCGTACGAGGCGATGATGACGCCCTCGATCAGCGTGTGCGGCGTGGCGAACATGAGCGGCATGTCCTTGCAGGTGCCGGGCTCGGATTCGTCGGCGTTCACCACGAGGTAGTGCGGCTTGTCGGCGCCGGGCTTGGGGGCCTCGCCGTCGCGCAGCTGGGGGATGAAGCTCCACTTCAGGCCCGTCGGGAAGCCGGCGCCGCCGCGGCCCCGCAGGCCCGCGTCCTTCACCAGCCCGATCACCTCGTCGGGCGTCATCGCGAGCGCTCGGTCGAGCCCCTCGTACCCGCCCGCCGCACGGTAGGAGGCGAGGGTCCAGGGCTCGGGGTCGCCCCAGCGGGCGGAGAGCACGGGGGTGAGGTGCGCGGTCATGACTCCGCCTCCCGCACGGCCTGCAGGCCGGCCATCGTCGGGGCGCCGCCGGCGCCGGAGGCGGAGACCGCCCCGGGCCGGGTATCGTCGAAACCGGCCAGCAGGCGGGCGGTCTCGCGGAAGGAGACGAGCGGGGCGCCGCGCGTCGGCGACGGTGGCCGGCCGGAGCGCAGCGCGTCGACGAGGTCGCGGGCGCTCGCCACCGTCTGGTCGTCGAAGAACTCCCAGTTGACCATGACGACGGGGGCGTAGTCGCACGCCGCGTTGCACTCGATCCGCTCGACGGTGACCCGACCGTCGGGCGTGGTGCCGCCGGGGTCGATCCCGAGGTGCTCGCACAGCGACGAGAGGATCGCGTCGCCGCCGAGGACGGCGCACAACGTGGTGGTGCAGACGCCGACCAGGTACTCGCCGGTGGGGCCGCGCCGGTACATCGAGTAGAAGGTGGCCACGGAGACCACCTCGGCAGCGGTGAGGTCCAGTGCGGCCGCGCAGAACTCGATGCCCGCCGGGGTGATGTAGCCGTCCTCGGACTGCACCAGGTGCAGCAGGGGGAGCAGCGCCGACCGCTTCTCGGGGTACCGGGCGATGAGCTGTGCGGCGTCCGCCGCGAGGCGCTCGGCGACGGCCGCGGGGTACTCGGTGGGCGCCCCCGCCCGGTACAGCTGCACCTTCTCCTGCGGCCGCGCGCCGAACTCGAGGAAGACGGGCTCGCTCATCGGTCCACCCCTCCCATCACCGGGTCGATGCTGGCCACGGCCGCGATGACGTCGGAGACCATCCCGCCCTCGCACATCGCCGCCACCGCCTGCAGATTCGTGAACGACGGGTCGCGGAAGTGCACGCGGTACGGCCGGGTGCCGCCGTCGCTCACGGCGTGCACCAACAGCTCGCCCCGCGGCGCCTCGACCGAGACGGCCACCTGCCCGGCCGGAACGGCGAAGCCCTCGGTCACCAGCTTGAAGTGGTGGATCAGCGACTCCATGGACTCGCCCATGATCTCCGCGATGTGCGCGCGCGAGTTGCCCAGGCCGTCGGGGCCGACCTTCAGGTCCGCCGGCCACCCGAGCCGGGCGTCCTCGATCATCACCGGCCCGGGCGTCAGCTTGTCGAGGCACTGCTCGACGATGCGCAGCGACTGGGTCATCTCCAGCACCCGGATCAGGTAGCGGCCGTAGCAGTCGCACCCGCTGTCGGTGATCACGTCGAACTCGTAGTCCTCGTAGCCGCAGTAGGGTTCGCTGCGGCGCAGGTCGTGCGGCAGGCCCGTCGACCGCAGCACCGGTCCCGTGATGCCCAGCGCCATGCAGCCGGTGAGGTCCAGGTAGCCGATGTTCTTGGTGCGCGCGATCCAGATGGGGTTCTCGGTGAGCATCGACGCCATGGACGCCAGCTGCGGCGGCAGCGTCCGCAGCAGCTCGCGGATCTGCGGGATCGCCTCGTCGGGCAGGTCGGCCGCGACGCCGCCCGGACGGATGAAGGCGTGGTTCATCCGCAGTCCGGTGATGGTCTCGAAGACGTCGAGGATCTGCTCGCGGATCTCGAAGCCGCGCAGCATGGGGGAGACCGCGCCCAGCTCCATGCCGCCCGTGGCCAGCGCGACGAGGTGGCTCGTGACGCGGTTGAGCTCCATGAGCAGCACCCGGATGACCGTCGCGCGCTCGGGGATCTCCTCGGTGATGCCGAGCAGCTTCTCCACGGCGAGGCAATAGGCGGTCTCGTTGAACAGCGGGGCCAGGTAGTCCATCCGGGTGACGAAAGTGGTGCCCTGTGTCCAGGTGCGGAACTCGAGGTTCTTCTCGATGCCCGTGTGCAGGAATCCGATCCCGCACCGCGCTTCCGTCACCGTCTCCCCGTCGAGCTCGAGTACCAGGCGCAACACCCCGTGCGTCGACGGGTGCTGCGGGCCCATGTTCACCACGATCCGCTCCTGGCCGATCGCCTCGGCGGCGATGTCGTCCCAGTCGGACCCCATGGCGGTGAACTCGGTGTAGTCGGTGGTCACGAGTACGACCTCCGGGTGTCGGGCGCGGAGACCTCGGCGCCGTGGAACTCGACGCCGATGCCGCCCAGCGGGTAGTCCTTGCGCTGCGGATGGCCCTCCCAGTCGTCCGGCATCTCGATCCGGGTCAGCGACGGGTGCCCGTCGAAGACGATGCCGAAGAAGTCGTACGTCTCCCGCTCGTGCCAGTCCGTCGTCGGGTAGACGGGAAACAGGGACGGGATGTGCGGATCGGCATCGGGGCAGGAGGTTTCGAGGCGCAGCCGGCGCCCGTGCGTGATCGACTGCAGGTGCGTGACCGCGCGCAGCTCCGCGCCGGCGTCCTCGGGGAAGTGCACGCCCGAGGTGCCCAGGCACATCTCGAACCGCAGCGCGGGCTCGTCGCGCAGCAGCCGCGCCACCGCCACCACGTGCTCGCGCGGGACCCGGAGCGTCACCTCGCCGCGGTACACGACCACCGCGCGGACGTACTCCGCGAAGGAGGCACCGTCGGACCGGTCCAGCGCCGACCGCAGGCCCGCGACGACCCCGTCGTACCCCTCGGGGAGGGGCTCCTCGCCGGGCCCCGGCATCGCGACGGGGCGGGTGATCCGCCCGTAGCCGGAGGTGTCGCCGGTGCCGCCGCTGAACATGCCGGTGCGGGTGCGCACCACGTCGGGCGGCGGCGCCGCGGGCTCGACGGTGCCGCCGGGCTCGGGCAGCTCGGGGGAGTCGGTCATCGCAACAGGCCCTTGAACTCGATGGTGGGGCGCGAGGCGAGCGCCGCCTCCTCCGCAGCGCGGCGCGCGGTCTCGCGGTTCACGCCCATCGGCGTCTCGGCCACCTTCTCGTGCAGCGCCAGCAGAGCGTTGAGCAGCATCTCCGGACGCGGCGGGCAGCCGGGGAGATAGATGTCCACGGGCACCACGTGGTCGACGCCCTGCACCACCGCGTAGTTGTTGAACATGCCGCCGGAGCTGGCGCAGACCCCCATGGCGAGGACCCATTTCGGCTCCGCCATCTGGTCGTACACCTGCCGCAGCACCGGCGCCATCTTCTGGCTGACCCGGCCCGCGACGATCATCAGGTCGGCCTGCCGGGGCGAGGCGCGGAAGGCCTCCATGCCGAACCGGGCGATGTCGAAGCGGGGACCGGTGGTGGCCATCATCTCGATGGCGCAGCAGGCCAGGCCGAACGTGGCCGGCCACAGCGATCCCTTCCGCGCGTACCCCGCCACGCCCTCGAGCGTCGTCAGCAGGAAACCACCGGGAACCTTGTCTTCTAGTCCCAACTGAGTCCCCCCCGACGCCACTCGTACACGTAGGCGACCGTGACGTTCACCAGGAACAGCGCCATCGCGAGCAGCCCGTACGTGCCCAGCACGTCGAAGTGCACTGCCCACGGATAGAGGAAGACGATCTCGATGTCGAAGATGATGAACAACATGGCAGTCAGGTAGAACTTCACCGGGAACCGGCCGCCGCCCGAGGCCGGCGTGGGCGAGGGGTCGATGCCGCACTCGTAGGCCTCGAGCTTCGCGCGGTTGATCCGGCGCGGCCCGACGAACCGGGCGACGCCCACGGAGAACACCGCGAAGGCGGCCGCGATCGCCCCGAGTACCAGGATGGGCACGTACAGGTTCACGGCGGTGCTCCCTTCGCGGTGTATGCGAAATCCCCGTCAGCAGAACCGGTTAGGCTCCCCTGAGTGAAGTTGTGAGCTACATCACGACTATATGTCCAACGTGTGATCGGGGTGGGCTTTTGGGGCGAGCGTGTCTGATTCTCAGAGCGTCGCGGTCGCGAGCAGCCGCCCGGCGGCGCCCGCCAGCTCGAACGGGTCGAGCGGGTGACTCACCCAGTCGTCCGCCTGGGACCACCGTGCCAACCAGCCGTCGGCGCGCCGGGCCGTGATGACCAGCAGGGGCGGGCACGGTTCGATCTCGTCGCGCACCTGCCGGGCCAGTCCGATCCCGCCGGCCGGGGCGGCCTCCCCGTCGAGCACGACCAGGGCGACGCCGCCCTCGTCGAGCCGGGCGATCACGGCCGGCGCGGTCGCGACCTCGAGGACCGTGATCGGGGGTCTGTCCGGCGCGGGGCGGGAACCCAGGGCGGCCGTGATCTCCGCGCGGTGCCGCGCGTTGGAGCTGTAGACGAGGACGAGCGGGGCAGCGCCGGTCATGGTCCCCACGATAGGGACGCCGGTCGGGTTACGAAGCGGATTGCGGGTAGTGCCGCGCCGCCACGTCCGGGTGCGCTCGCAGGCGACTCTTCCAGGCGTTCTCACCGTAGGTGTCGAAGATCGGATTGTCCGGATCGACGGAGACGCCCGTCCGCAGGTCCGCGGGGAGCGGCAGGTGCGGCATGCGCGCCGTGACCGACGGGTTGAAGAAGTACGGCACGGAGATCCGATCGGCGCCGGTGCTCCGGTTCAGCACCCGGTGCTCGGTGGCGTGCAGGTAGCCGTCGCAGCCCACCTCCAGCATCTCCCCGATGTTGACGATGAACGCGCCGGGCAGCGGCGGCACGTCCACCCACTCGGCCGCCCCGGGCGGCAGCACCTGCAGCCCCTGCGACGCGGGGTCCACCAGCAGCAGGGTCAGCACTCCCGAGTCCTTGTGCGCCCCCACTCCCTGCTCGGTGTCCGTCCCCGCGGGGTAGCGGACGACCTTGATCAGCGTCGCCGGCCGATCGGCGAAGGCCTCGTCGAAGACGTGCGGATCGGCGCCGAGCGAGCGCGCCCACGCCCGCAACAGCGCGAGTGAGATCCGCGACAGGTCCGCGTCCCACCGCTCCATCACCGCGCGCAGCTCGGGCAGGGACGCCGGCCACTGGTTCGGGCCGAGCAGGTTCAGGTAGTCCGGCCCGGGGCCCGACGGTGCCGGATCCTCCCGACCCAGGTCGATCTGCTCGCGCCAGTCGACCTCGCCGCGGGTGAACTCCCCGCCGAGGCGGGTGTAGCCGCGGAAGTGCGGCGAGTTCGTCATCGCGATCGCGTCCTTCTCGGCCTGCGGAAGCGCGAAGAAGGCGCGGGCGACGTCCAGTACCTCGTCGATGCGCTCCGGCGGCAGCCCGTGGCCCGTCAGGTAGAAGAAGCCGACGTCGTGCGCGGCGGCGCGAACGGCACCGTCGAACTGCGCGGGGTCGGTGTCGAGGAGAGCGAGGTCGAGCACCGGGACGGACATGACCGCAGGGTAGCGCCGTCCGCTCCAGGTATGAGTGGATCCGATCAGTGTGATCGGGACTTCGTGCGCGCCGGGCTTCGTGTCGCGGGTGCCGGGCACTAGGCTGGCTGCTGAGTTGCCCCCGAGCTCGGCCAGTGCATAAGGAGAGACCGTGTCCGAAATCATCCAGGTAGGCGCCCGCGAGATCCTCGATTCCCGTGGTAACCCCACGGTGGAGGTGGAGATCGTGTTGGCCGATGGCAGCTTCGCCCGTGCGGCGGTGCCTTCGGGTGCGTCGACCGGTGAGCATGAGGCTGTGGAGCTTCGGGATGGTGGTGAGCGGTACGGCGGCAAGGGTGTGACGAAGGCCGTTGAGGGCGTCCTGGAGGTGATCGCCCCGGAGGTGATCGGCATCCCCGCGGATGAGCAGCGGATCATCGACCAGACCCTGCTGGATCTGGACGGCACCCCGGATAAGAGCCGGCTGGGGGCGAACGCCCTGCTGGGGGTGTCGCTGGCGGCGTCGAAGGCGGCGGCGGAGTCGGCGGCGCTGCCGTTGTTCCGGTACATCGGTGGCCCGAACGCGCACATCCTGCCGGTGCCGATGATGAACATCCTCAACGGCGGCGCGCATGCCGATAGTGGTGTGGATGTGCAGGAGTTCATGGTCGCGCCGATCGGTGCGGAGACCTTTAAGGAGTCGCTGCGCTGGGGCACGGAGGTGTATCACGCGCTGAAGTCGGTGCTCAAGAGCAAGGGGCTGAACACGGGCCTGGGCGATGAGGGTGGTTTCGCGCCGTCGGTCGCCGGCACCCGGGAGGCGTTGGAGCTGATCTCGGAGGCCATCGCCAAGACCGGGCTGACGCTCGGCTCGGATGTGGCGCTGGCGCTGGATGTGGCGGCGACGGAGTTCTACACGCCGGAGGGCTACAGGTTCGAGGGCAAGGTGCTCAGTGCTGCGGAGATGGGCGAGTTCTACGCGAAGCTGATCGGGGAGTTCCCGCTGGTGTCGATCGAGGATCCGCTCTCGGAGGATGATTGGGAGGGTTGGGTCGACCTGACGGACGCGATCGGCGACAAGATTCAGCTCGTCGGCGACGACCTGTTCGTCACCAACCCGGAGCGGCTCGAGGACGGTATCGCCCGCGGTGCGGCGAACGCGCTGCTGGTGAAGGTCAATCAGATCGGCACCCTCACCGAGACGCTGGACGCGGTGGCGCTGGCGCACAACAACGGTTACAAGAGCATGATGAGTCACCGTTCGGGTGAGACGGAGGACACCACCATCGCCGACCTGGCGGTCGCGGTGGGCTCGGGCCAGATCAAGACCGGTGCCCCGGCGCGGTCGGAGCGGGTCGCGAAGTACAACCAGCTGCTGCGCATCGAGGAGGAGCTGGGCGACGCCGCACGGTACGCCGGCGACACCGCCTTCCCCCGCTTCGAGTTCACCAGCTAGTCCCCGCAGTACACCGAGAGTCGAAGGAGCACAGCCGAAGTGAGCAGTAGGTCCCGCCTCGTGCGCAGCCCGTCGGGCGGCGATGCCCGTGCGGACGGACGGAGCGCGGGGCGGACCGTCGTGCTGTTCCTCGTGCTGTGCGTCCTCGCCCTCACCCTCGCGGTGCCGGTCCGGACGTACATGTCCGAGCAGGCGCGCGAGGAGAAGGTCGCGGCCGAGCACGCTCAGCTGATCGCCGACATCGCGCGGCTCGAGGAGCAGAAGCGCCTGCAGGACGATCCGGAGTACGTCAAGGCGCAGGCCCGGATCCGGCTGCAGTACGTGATGCCCCGTGAGACGCCCTACCGCGTGCAGGTGCCCGGCGCGCCGAAGCCGACCCCCGAGCAGGTGGAGGCCGAGCAGGCGAAGCAGAACCCCTGGTACACCAATGTCTGGCGCACGATCGCGGTGCCGCACTGATGAGCGACGCAGTAGCTCAGGAGGATCTGGACCGGGTCGCCGCGCAGCTGGGCCGGGAGCCCCGCGGCGTGCTCGCCATCGCCTACCGCACCCCGGACGGCGAGCCCGCGGTGGTCAAGACCGCGCCGCGGCTGCCCGACGGTACGCCCTTCCCCACGCTCTACTACCTCACGGATCCGCGGCTCACCGCCGAGGCCAGCCGGCAGGAGAGCGCGGGCGTGATGCGCGAGATGGAGGCACTGCTCGCCTCCGACGAGGCCATCGCCGAGAACTACGGCGCGGCGCACCGGCACTACCTCGAATCCCGCAACGCCCTGGAGGATCTGGGCACCGACTTTACCGGCGGCGGCATGCCGGACCGGGTGAAGTGCCTGCACGTGCTCATCGCCTACGCGCTCGCCGAGGGTCCCGGGGTCGTCTGGCTGGGCGACGAGGCCGTCGCCCTCGCGGCGGCAGCGGGCCTGCGGGGGAGCGCGATCCCGGCCGACTGGCCGGAGCCCCGGTTCCCCTGGGGTGGTGAGTGAATCCCCTGATCGTCGCGGCGATCGACTGCGGTACCAACAGTATCCGCCTGTACGTCGCGCGCGCGTCCGACGCGGGACTCGTGGAGTTGCACCGCGACATGCGGATCGTCCGGCTCGGTCAGGGCGTGGACGCCACGGGCGAGTTCGCCGCCGAGGCACTCGAGCGCGTCCGGGTGGCGCTCGACGACTACGTCTCCACGGCACTGGAACTGGGCGCGACCCGGGTCCGCATGGTCGCCACCTCCGCCGCCCGCGACGTGTCCAACCGTGATGCGTTCCTCGACCTCACCGCCGCCGCGCTGGGCCGGATCACGCCGGGTGCGCGCGCCGAGGTGATCGCCGGCACCGAGGAGGCGGAGCTCTCCTACCGCGGCGCCACCGCCGGGCTGTCGGCCGACGACCCGGCCCTCGTGGTCGACCTCGGCGGAGGCTCGACGGAGCTCGTCGTCGGCTCCGGAGGCGCCGTCGCGCGCGCCTATTCGGCCGACATCGGCTGCGTGCGGATCACCGAGCGTGCGCTGCACGCGGACCCGCCGACCGCCGCCGAGGTGGCGGAGGCGACCTTCCACATCGACGCCGCCCTCGACGAGGCCACCGCCGTCGTGCCGCTGGACGGCGTCCGCACCTGGATCGGCGTGGCCGGGACCTTCACGACGTTGGCCGCGCTGGCACACGGCCTCACCGAGTACGACCCCGCACTGATCCACGGCTCGCGGGTGCCGCTCGGCGATCTCGTCGCGCTGTGCCGCCGGCTGGTGGGGATGACCTCCGCGGAGCGCCTGGCTCTGGGCCCGATGCACCCCGGTCGCGCCGACGTGATCGGCGGCGGCGCGCTGGTGGCGATGCGGCTCGCCGAGCGGCTGGCCACCGTCGGCGTGACCGAGCTCACCGTTTCCGAGCACGACATCCTCGACGGCGTGGCCATGGGGCTCGCCGAACCCGGGAATTAACGCACTGTTGACGAACTCACAGCCTTTCGGCAGCGCACGAAGCGGTTTCGCAGCCTAACGTCTTCGTCAGACGGCGAAAGGAAGTCGATGATGACGAAGGCAACCGAATGCGTGATCGTGGTGCTGGACGGCACCGACGCGACGGCACGACTGGTCGCTGAGCTCTCCGCGGCGGGAAACCGGGTGACCGCGGTGGGCACCAACTTCCGGGACGTGGTCTCCGTGCTCTCCGGTGACGTCTACGCGCTCGTGGCGGACCTCGCCGATCCGGAGCAGTGGGCGACGGCCGTCGACCGCGCCGAGGCGCGCCACGGCACCGTCGACACCGTGCTCGATCCGGCCGGCCGGTTGGCGGCACGCGCGGCCTGAGCCGACGTGGGGGTCGATCTCCGGGTCTTCACGGAGGCGGCGCCCGCCTGCCGGACCGTACGGTCACGGCATGTCGACGATCACCGAGGCGGACGACCGCATCGCGCCGCTGGACGCGCTGCGCGGTTTCGCCCTGGGTGGCATCTTCGTCGTCAACATCGGCCTCATGGCGGACCCCGAGGGCTTCGGACCGGGCGTCGTTCGCGACCTCGTCGACGTGCTCTTCCACCACAAGTTCTACGTGCTGTTCTCCTTTCTATTCGGGTACTCGCTGACCCTGCAGTTCCGGTCGGCGCAGCGCGACGGGGCGAGCGCGCGGGCCCGAACGGCCCGCCGGCTCGCGGCACTGGCGGTGATCGGCGCACTCCACGCGGTCCTGCTGTTCACGGGTGACGTGCTGTTCGGTTACGGCGTCATCGGGATCGCCCTGCTGGCGCTCAGCCGGATACGCCCACGCTCCGCCCTCCGACTGGCGACGGCGCTGTACGCGGGCTGCCTGCTCCTTCTCACCGGCCTCACGGTGGCCCGGGTCGTCACGGGCTCGGCGGACCAGGGGCACGCCGCAGCGCTCGACGCGATCCGCGCGGGATGGGGGCGGGCCGCCGCGTACCGGCTCGACTACTGGCTCTCGGGATTGGCCCCGATGGTGGTCTTCGGCCTGCTCAACGTGCTGCCGCTGTTCCTCGTCGGCCTCGCCGCCGGAAAGGTGCGCCTGTTCGAGGACCCGGCCCGCTACCTCCCGCACCTGCCGCGGGCGCAGGCGATCGGATTCGGACTCGGCCTACCGCTCTCGATTCTCCCGGTGCTGCTGCGCATCCCGCACACCGAGGCGCTCGGCTACGTCTCCGGCCCCCTGCTCGCAGCCGCGTACGCCGCCACCTTCCTGCGGATCATCCACGCACGCCCGGTGGTGTCCGACGCGTTCGCGCCCGCCGGCCGGATCAGCGCCACCGTGTACCTGTCGCAGTCGCTGATCGCGGCCGTCGTCTTCACGGGCTACGGGTTCGCGCAGGCCGGAAGGTGGTCCGACGGTGCAGTGCTCGCCTTCGCCGCGGCCGTCTTCGTCCTGCAGCTCGCCGTCGCGCGCTGGTACACCGGGCGGTTCCGGTACGGCCCCGTCGAATGGGTGCTGCGGGTGGCGACGTACGGCGGCACCGCCCGGATGCGGGAGCACGCCCGCGCGACGGTCAGTGGGCCAGCTTGAGGCCGACGACGCCGCCGACGATCGCCATGATGCAGACGACCTTGACCAGCGACGCGGACTCCTCGCCTGTGGCCATCGCGTAGACCACCGTGAGGGTGGCGCCGATGCCGACCCAGACCGCGTAGGCGGTGCCGGTGGGCAGATCGCGCATGGCGTACGCGAGCCCGGCCATGCTGGCGACGAGCGCGACGCCGAAGACGATCGACGGCGTGAGTTTGGAGAAGCCCTCGGACTTGCCGAGTGCGGTGGCCCAGACGGCCTCGAGAACGCCGGAGACGATCAGAACGATCCATGCCATGATGCGAACCTCCTCAGGTTCGCACCGTCTTTTCGCTCGCCGGGTACGGTGCGCCTCGTCCGGATGTCCTTCGCGACGACAACCAGATTACTCGACGGGGTTCGGTGGTCAAGTGGCGGTGACGAATCTGACCCGCGCACTACTGTGAGCGGCATGACGCGCGAATTGGTGTACACGGGATTCATCTCGCTCGACGGGGTGGCGGACTCGCCCGGCGGGACAGTCGAGGGGCATCGCAGCGGCGGCTGGGTGGCGCGGCACGACTTCCTCCCCGAGGCCTTCTCGCTCAAGGGCGAGGAGCTGGGGGAGACGACCGCGCTGCTCTTCGGGCGCCGCAGTTACGAGGCCTTCGGCGCGGTGTGGCCGCAATCCGAGGACCACGCCGCCTACCGGGACCTGCCGAAGTACGTCGCGTCCACCACGATCGGCGACGGCGAGCTCGTGGAGGGGTGGGGCGGCACCACGATCCTGCGGTCGGCGGACGACGTCGCCGCGCTCAAGGAGACCGACGGTGGCGCGATCTTCATCCACGGCAGCTGCGAGCTCGCGCGCAACCTCGCCGACGCCGGCCTCATCGACCGGTACAACCTGCTGGTCTTCCCGTACCTGCTGGGCGCGGGCAAGAGCATCTTCGGCCGCGAGGATCGGGACGCCACGGCGCTGCGGCTGCGGGAATCGCAGGCGTATCCCAACGGCGTGCTCAAGGCGATCTACGACGTGATTCGCTGACCGGTTCGCCGCGCATCCCCGGTTTCGGGAACTTGCGCGTGTGGCGCTCGTCCGTACCGTCGGAGGCATGTCCGATCTAGCCTTCCAGCTCAATGAGAACGGACGACAGTGGCTGATCCACACGCCCCTGGAGATCGGCCTCTACGTCGTCCTCGCCGTTGTCGTCCGATACCTGCTGCACCGCGGCATCGATCGGCTGGTCCGAGGCAACCGGCGCGACGGAGATTCGGCCCCACGGCGATTCGGCCTCGACAGACTCCGCGGCAGGCTCGGCGGTAGTCGACTGCCGGCGGTGCGGAGGCGCACCGTCGACGATCCGGCGAAGGCGCAGCGCGACCGGGAGGCCCGGGCCCGGCGGGCGCAGCGGGCCGAGACGATCGGCTCGGTGCTCAAGTCCGCTGTGTCCTTCCTGGTGCTGATCTGGGTGGTGATCCAGTCGCTGGCGATCCTCGGGGTGAACGTCGCCCCGCTCATCGCCTCCGCCGGCGTCGTCGGCGTCGCCCTGGGCTTCGGCGCGCAGAACCTGGTGCGGGACTTCATCTCCGGCATCTTCATGCTGATCGAGGACCAGTACGGCGTGGGCGACGTCGTGGACCTCGGGGAGGTCACCGGCACCGTCGAGACCGTGGGCATGCGGATCACGACGGTGCGCGACGTGCAGGGCACGCTCTGGTACGTCCGCAACGGCGAGATCATGCGGGTCGCCAACTTCAGTCAAGACTACGCGGTCGCCTTCCTGCAGTTGCCCATCTCGTACTCCGCCGACGTCGATCTCGCGTGCCGCGTCGCGCTCGAGGCGGCGTTGGAGGCCGTGGCCGAGGAGCCGCTGTCGGACGACGTCCTCGGCGCGCCCGACATGCTGGGCGTCGACGGTGCCACCGCCGACCGGGTGAGTATCCGGCTGACCGTGCGGGTGCGCGCGAACCGGCAGTGGGCGGTGGAGCGCGAGCTGCGCCGCCGCATCCTGCGTGCCTTCGACGAGCACGACATCGCCCCGCCCTACCGCAGCGGACTCCCGGTGGCCGCCGGGGTGCAGGACTGACCTGGGTCTCTGCCGGGAGTGCCGCGGGGACCGGGCGATTCGGTCATCATGGACGGATGCGCAGCGTCACCTACTCCCTGAGCACGTCGGCGGACGGGTACATCGTGGGTCCGGACGGGGCGTTCGACTGGTCGCAGCCCGACGAGGAGGTGTTCCGCTTCGCCACCGACGAGGTGCGCGGGCTGGACGTGCACCTGATGGGGCGCAAGCTCTACGAGACGATGCTCTACTGGGACACCGCTGCCGAGACCCAGCCGCTGGACGCCGA
This sequence comes from Tsukamurella hominis, assembly GCF_965137015.1. Classification (NCBI taxonomy): domain Bacteria; kingdom Bacillati; phylum Actinomycetota; class Actinomycetes; order Mycobacteriales; family Tsukamurellaceae; genus Tsukamurella; species Tsukamurella hominis. Next base: position 51,785 of record NZ_CBCRZG010000013.1, read on the forward strand.
CGAACGCGTCTTCGCCGCGCTGTGGAAGGACCTGCCCAAGGTCGTCTTCTCCACCACGCTCGCCGAGGTGCAGGGCGCGAACACCCGCCTCGCCGACGGCGACCTCGCGGAGGAGATCGCGCGGCTGCGAGCCGAACCCGGCGACGGCAACATCGGCGTCGGCGGCGCCGGCCTGGCTGCTGAGGCCGCGAGGTTGGGCCTGCTCGACGAGTACCGCGTCCGCGTCTACCCGGTGCTCGTCGGTGGCGGCATCCCGTACTTCCCGCAGCAGGGGATCGCCACAGCTTTGGAGCGGGTGGGCGGCCGATCCTTCTCCTGCGGCGTCGATTTCGTGCACTATCGCGTGCTGCGCTGACGCGATCGACATCCGAAAGGTTCCCAACTGTTCGAGTTCTTTACAAGTACGGTTGCAAATCTCTTTGTGTCCGCGGACGATCGAATCATCGTCGAATTTCAGATGCTCCAACCAACCCAGTCCGATTCAGATCGTCAACACCGCCTGCCCAACCGCTAGCTGCCGGAAGCCGTCTTGTCTTGCGCGCGCTTTCGCCCCCTAGGGCCACCTGGTCTGGCCGAAGAAGAGTTCGATTGCACCGCGAGTTGCTCACGGAAGTACTGCCTTGGCAACTTCATGAGGCCGGGCAGCGCTTCGAGGAAGCCGTCGCCGTCCTGGACGGCCGTGAGCGGGTCGACGGCCAATTTGTGATGGCGGCGCAGTTCGGCAGTGCGCTGGCGGATCGGATCATGCTCCCGGCTATCGTCCAGAACAGCGTCAATGTCGCGCAGCAGGCGAGCGGCCGTATCACGTGTCATTCCGTCGGCATGATCACGAGTGAAGGCCTTGACGAGGCGCTCAACGCGGTCCAGGTCACGAACGTTCGACTCTGCCGAGGCAGCGTCGTCAAGGACCTCACTCAGATGCTGAACCAACAGCGCGAAGTTGCCCTCAAAAGCGAGCAGTCCGTTTGGTCTCGGGGTGACGGTGACTGCGTTTTCGAGGAAGTGAACAAGTTCCTTGCTGAAACCGACCTTCTGAAGCTTCCTGCCTCCGAATGCGGCTGAAAATGCCGTCTGAAGAGCAGCAAATAAGCTTCCCCCGCTGCTCTTCAACGCGTCAGTGACGTCTTCCGGCCGAAGCGCGTGTACTTCCGCTTCGGGGATGCCCAGAAAGCGGCGAGCATATAACCGCGCACCTTCGACTGCCACAGGCGCCGGTATCAGGTCTTCTGGTTCGGTCACCACAAGTTCTGGAGCGACCGTCACGTCGGCTCCGCGTGCCCATTCTCCGAGGTTGATGATGTGACGGTCTTGAAGGATACGTTTCCCGTCGGCCTCGCCACGAGCCAGCTTCGCGATGGCCTCGCGCCCTGCATCATCGTCGTCGAGAAGTGCGATGCAAGGTGGCTTCAAGGTGTCCCGGCCCCTGGCGAGGTAGGCCATGTATGGGACGTGGCTAGCTGAGGAGCATGGAACAATCGTCACCTCGTTCAAGTCGATCAACTCGCTCGGCGGGAGGCCGCGTCTCCGCAGGACGGCTAGCGCGCCTGTGATGAGGATCTGATCCGTTGGCCCCTCAACAAGTAGGTTTGTGCCGCCAATGAAGGCTGTCTCTGCAACATGCGCACCGATCGACGTTCGGAGGGGCTCGTAGTGATTGTTGACGATGTCTCGCACAAGACGAGTACCCTCTTGGTCAGTTCCCTTGTCCAGGACGCGGATCCGGTGACCGGCATTCTTGTTAATCAGGAACGGTGAATGTGTTACGTAGATGACCTGGTCGACACGGGAGCCGCCCTCTGGCCTCGCAAAGTCGTCTAACACGCGCAGGAGATCCGCCTGCGCGGCACTCGACAGGTACGCATCGGGCTCGTCCATGAGGAGAACCTCGGGCTGAGTCAACGAACGCTGGTGCGCCCGCAGTTGCACGTAGTAGCCGAGAAAGTACGTGAGTCCCCGGCTCCGTTCGCTGAAGGAGTAGTCCGTCCCAGTCTTGTCGCGAATAGTGAAGGCTACCTCTCGCTCCCGCGGTGCCAGACGCAGTTCGAAGTCGCGATCTTGGCGCCACCAGCGACGAAAATTTAGGTGGAGCGCAAGTGAGCGGTTCATCTGCTCAATCAGCGCACCAACCTGTCCTTCCTTACCGTCTCGGATTGCGCTCTCAAGTTCGGCGAACTTGCTGGGTGAGATTCGGGCTACGTTGAGCAGCAGGTCCCGTCCCAGTTGCTCGGACTTAATCACGGACTCATCAGCGCGTTCTTCCGGTTCTTGACTTGGTACCGCCAAGGCGCCGATACCGGATACCAGCTGTGACCATGAAGCGATCCCACCGTTTCGCAGACTCTCGTCAAAGTCGAATCGATCACGCCGGCGGCTGAGTAGACCAGGCTCTCTTCCCAAGAGAGCGTCGAACGACATGATGTCTGGGATTCTCGCTCGCGTCTCTACTTGGTACGGCACGGGCAGTACTGCTTGTACTTTCGCGAGGGCGTCAACATCGAGCGGTAGTGGTGCCTGGTCCTTCCGAACGATGACGTTCTCTCCGCCGCCCATCCGCAAGAGGGTGAACCGATCGTCGACCGCGAGCGTTGCGCCGGCCGCGCCAAGCGCTTCGACGTCCTCCTGGGTCGTGACCATGAACTCCGCTCCGAAGTCAGGGCTACGAATCTCTCCGACTTCAACCGAATACAGCTGTGAGTAACGACAGAAGTCCGCAGACGTGATCCTTGTGCCCGACAGGGCGCGTATTGTCGCGCCGATCAGGTGGCTCTTGCCGGACTCGTTGGCGCCAACCACCGCTGTCACCGCGGGGTCGATGTCAATTTCCACGAATGGGAACCATCCGCGTCCCTCGATAACCTCCCAGTCATACGCCTTGCCGCGGACGGCCTTGGCTTCTTGGTCGAAGTTGAATGATCGGTAGAAGCGAACCAGCACACGAGTTAGCAGCATGGATCCTCCGGGGGGGTAGACGGCTCATGTCGATGCTAGAGCGTGAAACCGACAGTCAGTCCGTATCAGCGAGGAATGCAACCTTTGGCAGGCTCGATCACGGTGGAACGGGCGTTCGGCTGCGCTTGATCGGTGCCCCCAGTCGGACTCGAACCGACACTCGGCGGATTTTAAGTCCGCTGCCTCTGCCAATTGGGCTATAGGGGCGCGTGAGGAAGCCTAGCGCGGCAGCGCACCGTCGAACCTGTCAACATGCGTTGACAGCCTGACGATGTCAACGTAGATTGACAGGCGTGAGCTCACCACCCACCCTCGTCGGATCGGCGGCATCGGAGGACCCCGCGGAGGGTCTCAGGGCCGTCGTCGCACTGCGGAAGCTGGCCGACCAACTCGAGGCGGTCCAGGTGTCCAATGCCAGGAATCTCGGCTGGTCCTGGCAGGACATCGCGGAACACCTCGCGGTCAGCCGCCAGGCGGTGCACAAGAAGTACGGCAAGTAAGCCGGGAACAGGACTGCTGTGTTCGAACGGTTCACCAAGAGCGCCCGCGTCGCGGTCGTGCTCGCTCAGGAAGAGGCGCGCGACGGCGGCGCCGACAAGATCACGCCCACCCACCTCCTGCTCGGCGTGCTCGGCACCGTTGACGGTCCGCTGCAGCGCGAGCTGACCGACGTGGGCCTCACGCCCGACGCGGTGCGTGCCTCCGCCGCCGGGCGCGTGCTCAGCGACAAGGACGCCGAGGCGCTGCGCGGTATCGGCATCGACGTGGGCGCGGTCGCGGACGCCGTGGAGAAGCGCTTCGGCTTCGACATCCTGCGGCCCATCCGCAAGAAGTTCCGCGCCGGACACATCCCGTTCGATCCCGCGTCGAAGAAGACACTGCAGCTCGCGGTGCGGGAGGCGGCGCACCGCAAGGATCGGAGCATCAAGAGCGCCCACATGCTGCTCGGGGTACTGCGCAGCGACGACGCCGACTCGCTCGCGGCCGTGGAATCCGTCGTGCCGCGCGACGAGCTGCGGAGCCGCCTCTACGACCTGCTCGACCGTCCCGCGGCATAGGCACCTGCGCATCCGGCCCGACACGGTTAAGCTGTTCGTAAAGAACGTCGCCGAAACCGGGAACGCATCCGCGGACTCGAGCGTTGAACAGTACGTACAGGTGCACGACCAGGGAAAGGACCCCACGGTGCGCGAAAGCAGCAACCCGATCTTCCGCGGGCTGACCAAGGAGAACCGCCAGCAGGCGCCCGCCGGCTATCAGCAGGGCTACCCGCAGCAGGGCTACGGTCAGCAGCAGGGATACCCGCAGGGCATGAACCTGGGGATGGGTGCCGCAGGCGCCGCCCAGGGCATGCAGTTCCAGCAGTACCAGCAGCCGCCGCAGGCCCCGTACCAGCAGGGCACGGCCGGCGGCACCATGACCATCGACGACGTGGTCACGAAGACCGGTGCCACGCTCGGCGTGCTCATCGCCTTCGCCGTCGCGGCCTACGCACTCGTCGCCGGCGGCATCGTCGGCCCGATGCCGTTGGCGCTCGTCGGCGGTATCGGCGGCTTCATCCTGGTGATGGTCGCGAGCTTCGGCCGCAAGCAGGACAACCCGGCCATCGTGCTGTCGTACGCGGCGCTCGAGGGTCTGTTCGTCGGTGCCATCTCGTTCGTCTTCGCGAACTACATGGTCAGCGGCATCAGCGCCGGCGCCCTCATCGGTCAGGCCGTGCTCGCCACGGTCGGCGTGTTCATCGGCATGCTCGTGGTCTACAAGACCGGCGCCATCCGCGTGACCCCGCGCTTCACCCGTATGCTCTTCGCGGCCATGATCGGTGTCCTGGTCATGATGCTGGGCAGCGCCGTCATCGGCATGTTCGGATCGGGCCCCGGCCCGCTGCGCAACTTCCAGGAGAACCCGGTCATCGCGGTCGGCTTCTCGTTGGTCGTCATCGCGATCGCGGCGTTCAGCTTCCTGCTGGACTTCGACCAGGCGGATCAGCTGATCCGCGCCGGCGCACCGTCGAAGGCGGCGTGGGGCGTGGCCCTGGGCCTGACCGTCACGCTGGTCTGGCTGTACGTCGAGATCCTGCGCCTGCTCAGCTACTTCTACAGCAGCGACTAGTCACCACCGTCCGAACGCCCCGCAGCCCCGGCTGCGGGGCGTTCGGCGTTCGCGGCCGGTTCAGTCCCGGTGCAATGCCCGGGACAGGCGAGCGGTCAGGCGGTTCGCGTCGGCCGCCTCGGACACCTCCGGCGGCGAGGGGAGAGGGCCGTGCCACTCGCCGAGCGCGGCCAGCACCTCGGGGAGTAGCAGCCGCGCCGCCAGCTCGTAGCCCGCGGCCGACGGGTGGAAGTTGTCCGGCGAGAACATCCGCTCGGGCGCCTCCAGGAACTCCGGCGTCAGGGTGTCGGCGAAGGGCACGGGGTGGCCGCCCGCGGCGAGCACGTGCGCCCGCTGCCGGGCCGCCAGCTGGAGCCCGTAACGGCGGATCACCGACCGCAGGGGCTGGGGGATGGACTGCACGACGCCGATGTCCGGGCACGTGCCCACGACCACCTCGGCACCCGCGCCGCGCAGCTGGGCCACGGCCGCGCCGAGGCGCCGCGCCGAGGGCTCGATCGCGTTGAGCGCCGTCACGTCGTTCGCGCCGACGATGATCACGGCCACGTCCGGGATCTGCTTCGCGATGAACGCCGCCTCGATCTGCGCGGCCAGCCCCTTCGACGTCGCTCCCACGATCGCCTTCACCGCGAGCCGCACCGTCCGGCCGGTCTCGGCCACGACGCCGCGCGCGATCAGGACGCCGGGCGTGTGCTCGGCATCGTCGACCCCGAGGCCCGCGGCGGTGGAGTCCCCGAAGACCATGAGGCTCACGTCGGCGGGATGGTGCGGCCCGGGGCGCTCGACCACGGCGGTGCCGGGGGAGTAGATCCCGTCCTTCGACGGTGCCTTGTCGGTGCGGTGGGGGATGACGGTGCGCGCGGTGCGCGCCTGCTTGGTGAGCAGGGCGTAGGCGCCCCAGGTGGCTCCGGCGCCGCTGACGGCGGCGGCCGAGGTGTACAGCGCGTCACGGGCGAGCCGGCTCCGGGAGTACCCCATGCCGCCCAATCTACCCACCGAGGCGGGCACCGGGCGCACGCCCCGCGGAGCGTGAATGGGACCATGGAGGCATGCGTATCGCAGGACACGTCAGTGAGTTGATCGGCGACACCCCTCTGGTTCGATTGAACTCCGTGGTGAAGCCCGGATCGGGCCTGGTCGCGGCCAAGATCGAGTACCTCAACCCCGGCGGGTCCAGTAAGGACCGGATCGCGGTGAAGATGATCGACGCCGCGGAGGAGTCGGGCGAGCTCAAGCCCGGCGGCACCATCGTCGAGCCGACGTCCGGCAACACCGGCGTGGGACTGGCGATCGTCGCGCAGCAGCGCGGATACAAGTGCGTCTTCGTCTGCCCGGACAAGGTCAGCGAGGACAAGCGCAACGTGCTCAAGGCCTACGGCGCCGAGGTCGTCGTGTGCCCGACGGCCGTCGCGCCGGAGCATCCGGACTCGTACTACAACGTCTCCGACCGGCTCACCCGCGAGATCCCCGGCGCCTGGAAGCCGAACCAGTACTCCAACCCCAACGGCCCCGCGTCGCACTACGAGACCACCGGCCCGGAGATCTGGCGCGACACCGAGGGCAAGATCACCCACTTCGTGGCGGGCGTGGGTACCGGCGGCACCATCACCGGCACCGGCCGCTACCTCAAGGAGATCTCCGGCGGGAAGGTCAAGGTCGTCGGCGCCGATCCCGAGGGCTCCGTCTACTCCGGCGGCACCGGCCGCCCGTACCTCGTCGAGGGCGTGGGCGAGGACTTCTGGCCGACCGCCTACGACCCCGACATCCCGGACGAGATCATCGCCGTCTCCGACGCCGACTCCTTCGAGATGACGCGTCGCCTCGCCCGCGAGGAGGGCCTGCTCGTCGGCGGCTCGTGCGGTATGGCCGTCGTCGCCGCCCTGCGCGTCGCCGAGCGCGACCCCGACGCCGTCGTCGTCGTGCTGCTGCCCGACGGTGGCCGCGGCTACCTGTCGAAGATCTTCAACGACAAGTGGATGTCGAGCTACGGCTTCCTGCGCGCGCCGCTCGACCCCAACGAGCAGGAGGCCCTCGTCGGCGACATCCTGCGCGGCAAGAAGGGCGAGCTGCCCGACCTGGTGCACACGCACCCGTCGGAGACCATCCGCGACGCCATCGAGATCCTCGCCGAGTACAACGTCTCGCAGATGCCGGTCGTCGGCGCCGAGCCCCCGATCATGGCGGGCGAGGTGGCGGGAGCGGTCACCGAGCGCGAGCTGCTCTCGGCCGTCTTCGAGGGCCGCGCGAACCTCGCCGACCCGGTGAGCAAGCACATGGGCCCCGCGTTCCCGCTCATCGGTGCGGGCCAGCCGATCTCGGCGGCCAACACCGCGCTGCGGGAGTCCGACGCCCTCATGGTGATCGACGACGGCAAGCCCGTCGGTGTGATCACCCGGCACGACGTGCTGAACTTCCTCTCCCACGGCAAGTAGAAGGGCCAGCGACATGAGTGAGCAGAAGAGCGCCATCGACAAGCATGCGGCGCAGGGCTTCTCGACCCGCGCGATCCACGCCGGTTACGAGCCCGACCCGCTGACCGGTGCCGTCAACGTGCCGATCTACGCCAGCTCCACCTTCGCCCAGGACGGCGTCGGCGGCATGCGCGGCGGCTTCGAGTACGCCCGCACAGGCAACCCGACCCGGCGCGCCTACGAGGCCAACCTGGCCGCCATCGAGGAGGGCACCTTCGGCCGCGGCTTCGCCTCCGGCATGGCCGCCACCGACTGCCTGCTCCGCGCCACGCTGCGCCCGGGCGATCACCTGATCATCCCCGACGACGCCTACGGCGGGACCTTCCGTCTCATCGACAAGGTCTTCTCGCAGTGGGGGATCGAGCACACCCCGGCGCCCGTCACCGATGTCGACGCCGTGCGGGCCGCGCTCCGCCCCAACACCAAGCTGGTGTGGATCGAGACGCCGACCAACCCGCTGCTCAACATCGGCGACATCGAGGCCCTCGCCGAGGTGGCCCACGCCGGCGGCGCGAAGCTGGTGGTGGACAACACCTTCGCCAGCCCGTACTTGCAGACCCCGCTCGCCCTCGGCGCCGACGTGGTGCTCCACTCGGTGACCAAGTACCTCGGCGGGCACAGCGACACCGTCGGTGGCGCGCTCGTGACCAACGACGAGCAGCTCGACACCGACTTCGCCTTCCTGCAGAACGGCGCGGGCGCGGTGCCCGGCCCGTTCGACGTCTACCTCGCGCTGCGCGGCATCAAGACGCTCGGCGTCCGGATGGACCGGCACTGCGACAACGCGGAGAAGATCGTCGAGTTCCTCGCCGGCCGCCCCGAGGTGTCGACGGTGCTGTACCCCGGCCTCGAGAGCCACCCGAACCACGCGATCGCGGCCAAGCAGATGAAGCGCTTCGGCGGCATGATCTCCGTGCGCCTCGCCGGCGGACGCGAAGCGGCGCAGCGGTTCTGCGCGCGGACCGAGATCTTCACGCTCGCCGAGTCGCTGGGCGGCATCGAGTCGCTCATCGAGCACCCCGCCGCGATGACCCACGCGTCCACCGCCGGCTCGCAGCTCGAGGTCCCGGAGGACCTGGTGCGCCTGTCCGTCGGCATCGAGGACATCGGCGACCTGGTCGCCGACCTGGAGAACGCGTTCAGCTGACGCCGCAGTACCGCCACATCCCGGACTCGTAGCGGAACTGCACCAGCGTCTTCGCCCGGACGGGATCCTCGTCCGGGTCGCTCCGGGCACCCTGCGGCGAGTAGTGCACGACCATCGTGGCGGCCTCGCCGTCGACGGTGACGTCGCCGGTGGATCGGGGGCCCGGCGGGAACCAACGGGTGCTCCCGGCACCGTTCTTCAGTCGCGTGCACCACATGTCCGACACGTCGCGCGACGCGTCGACGTCGTCGGCGTAGATGCTGAACCGTGCTCGCACCGTGCGCTCGTCGTGGGCGTCGACGGGCACCGGGTCGGACAGCGCGCGCACGAACAGCACGCCCAGCCCGAGGAGCATCCCGGCGCCCACCGTGAGGATGACCAGCACGATCGCCGTCACAGTGAGGACGACGAAGGCGGCCGGGTGGCGCCGATGCCACGGCTCGAAGCAGTTCGGATGCACGGCACGATGGTCCGCTGCCGTCCTTGTCGGCTCCTTGTCGTGGAGTAACGACTCGGTCACCATCTGAACCTTCGACTTCCCCTTCAGGGTTCGTGGGACTAAAGTGGCTCTTGTTGTAGAACGTGACACAAGTGGCTGGAGTGAGTTCTTGAGGCCGAAGCAGAGCCGGAAGGTCCGCAACTACGCGGTCGCGGGGAGTGCCCTCGTGATCGCGGCCGCGGTCGCGGTCGGGTGCGGCGTGACCGGCGGCGATACGAGCCGGCTCGGGTCGAGCCTCACCTTCGACCCGCTGCCGTCGGCCCCGTCGGGCGCCTCCGCGGCGCCCGGCGCCGGGGTCAACCCGGGGGCGCTGCCGCCCGGGCAGACCACCGCGCCCCCGTCTCCGCAGGCCCCGGCCACGATGACCGTGGTGGTTCCGCCGCCGAACGCGCCCACGAAGCCGCAGCCCACCGTCGCCGGACCCACCGCGCCCGCGGTCCCGCCCGCGCCCACCGCCGGGGGCGGCGACGCCGCGCACCGCGACGAGGGCGGACCGTCGGGCCAGGGCGGCGCGTCGAGCCCCGCACCCGCCCCGCAGGCGGCGGCGAAGCCGGTGACCAAGCCCGTGTACCTGCCGGACGGCAGCGTCGACTGCGCCAGGAGCAAGTGCGTCGCGCTGACCTTCTCCGGCGGCCCCGGCCCCGCGACCAGGCAGTTCCTGCAGATCCTCGACAATCACGGAGCCAAGGGCACGTTCTTCGTGACCGGCGCGCAGGTGGGCCTCAACCCGGACATCATGACGGCGATCGCCGGCACGGGGAACGAGGTCGCGAACGGCACGTGGACTCAGCCCGACATGACGACGCTGTCCGAGACCGACAGCACCGCGCAGCTGCAGCAGACCAACGACGCGATCCGCAGCTCCGTGGGCAGCGCGCCCACGCTGTTCCGGCCGATGGGCGGACACACATCGCCGTCGGTGGTCGAGACGGGCAAGCGGCTGGGGCTCACCCAAGTCCTCTGGGACCTGGATTCGATGGACTACAACTACCAGGGTGATCCCGACGGCCTCACGCAGGTGCTGCTCAAGGTGAAGCCGGGGCAGATCGTGATGCTGCACGACACCTTCGTCTCGTCGGCGACGGCGATGGACCGCATGATGACGCAGCTCGGCGACCAGGGCTACGCCTTCGTCACCGTCAGCCAGCTCCAGAGCAGCCGCGCCGGTTAGCAGCGACCCCGATACGCGGAAGCGGGCCCGTCCCCACTGGGGGGCGGGCCCGCTTTCGACGGTGCTGGGAAGCTCAGGAGTGGTACGGCTCCGCGCTGACCAGAGTCACCTTGACGACCGCGCCGCTGGGGATCGTGTACTCGCGGGTCTCGCCGACCTTCGCGTCGATCAGGGCCGCGCCGAGCGGGGAGTTGGGGGAGTAGATCTCCAGCTCACCGTCGCCCCCGCCCTCCTCGCGCGTGGCGATGAGGAAGGTCTCGGTGTCCTTCTCGTCGCCGTCGTAGTAGACCTTCACGACCGAGCCGGGGAGCGCCACGCCGGACTGCGTGGGGGCCTCGCCGACCTTCGCGTTGTTGAGGAGTTCCTGCAGCTGGCGGATACGCGCCTCCTGCTGGCCCTGCTCGTCGCGCGCGGCGTGGTAGCCACCGTTCTCCTTGAGATCGCCCTCTTCGCGACGCTCGTTGATCTCGGCGGCGATGACGGGGCGGTTGGCGATCAAGGCGTCCAACTCGTTCTTGAGGCGCTCGTGGGACTCGGGGGTCAACCACGTCACCTGAGTGTCCGTCATTTCTTCGTCCTTCGTCGTAGTCGGCACGGTCCGCTGCGGGATGTCACCAGCCCGCAGCCGACCGGCCCCGGAACGGCGCCCGGGGCCCGTAAATGCAGCAATACACGGCTCCATGCGGAACCGTGTATCCGCTGATTCTAGCATGGGAAACGGAAACAGGTATTCGGTTCAGGCGGCCAGGAGTGCCTGCTGGTAGGTGGGCTCGCGGCGTTTGAGGAAGCCGCACAGCGCGTAGCTCAGCGGCATGATGACGATCTCGACCAGCGTCTTCCACACGAAACCGAGGATCAGGTAGTTGAGGAACTGGCCGGGGCTGGTGAATCCGAGCGCGGGGGCCGCGATGGAGCAGAACACCAGGGTGTCGAAGAATTCTCCGACCACGGTGGACCCCAGGAGGCGCGACCACAGGTGTTTTTCGCCGGTCCACGCCTTCATCCGCACGAGGACCCAGGAGTTCATGAATTCGCCGACGAGATAGCCCGCGAGGCCGGCGATGAGGAACCGCGGGACGACGCCGGCGACGGTCTTGAAGGCCTCGTCGTTGGGCCACCCCGGAGCGGGCGGCAACAGGGTGGTGACCCAGAAGCACAGCGCCGCGAGCGCGAGGATCGCGAAGCCGGTGAGGATCACGCGGCGCATGGCGCGGAAGCCGTAGACCTCGGAGATCACGTCGCCGAGGACGTAGGCGAGGGGGAAGAGGTAGAAGGCGCCGTCGGTGGCGATGCCGTCGACCTGCAGGCCGAGGATCTCGACGTGCAACGACGGGGCGAACAGCACGGCCTTGGTGCCCGTGATGTTGCTGATGATCATGACGCCGACGAACAGGCCGACGAGCATGGGGAAGTAGTAACTGCTGACCGTGGCGAAGGCCGGACCGCGGTTGCGGGCCGGCCGCCCAGACTCGGGAGTGGTTTCAGTGCTCACGCACGGTCAAGATACGCGGGCACGTTCGTCCCGCAACCGAAGACGTCGCCGACGGCGGGCGGTTCGGTGGTGCGCACCTCGCTGCTGACCACCACGACGGGGTCCGGCGACGGTGCGACGTAGAACTCGCGGCGGCCGATCTCGTCGCCCGCCTTGTTCTTGGCGTAGACGATGCAGCTGACCGCCTGCTGCGGGTCGGTGCGGGTCACGGTGACCTGCACGTCCACCGCCGAATCGGACAGCACCTCGTAGCCCGCGGTCTCGCCGGTGACGGGCTGCCGCGAGAACTTCTGATAGCCCATCCACGCGAGGCCCACGCCGAGGATCACGACCACCACCAGCCCGATGAGGCCGATGCGACGCGTGCGCGCGGGATCGCGCTCGTCGGGGTAGCGATCGGAGGGGCGGACAGGGGCGGTCGACATGCTTCCATCGAAGCACACCCGGCGCGGCGGGCCCGCGCCCGATCGTGGAACACTGGGGGTCATGACCGGATACCGCCTCCTCGCCGTTCACGCGCACCCGGACGACGAGTCGAGCAAGGGCGCCGCCACCATGGCGCGGTACGCGGCCGAGGGGAACGACGTGCTGGTCGCGACGTTCACGGGCGGCGAACGGGGCGACATCCTCAACCCCGCGATGGACGTCGCGGGTGTCAAGGACCGCCTGCCCGAGGTGCGCCGCGAGGAGATGGCCAAGGCCGCCGCCATCCTGGGCGTCGAGCACCGCTGGCTCGGCTTCGTCGACTCGGGGCTGCCCGAGGGCGATCCGCTGCCCCCGCTCCCGGACGGCTGCTTCGCGCTGGAGCCGGTGGAGGTGCCCACGGAGACGCTGGTGCGCCTGATCCGCGAGTTCCGCCCGCACGTGATGATCACGTACGACGAGAACGGCGGCTACCCGCACCCGGACCACATCATGACCCACACCGTCTCGATGGCGGCCTACGAGGCCGCGGCCGATCCCGCGCAGTTCCCCGATGCCGGTGAGCCCTGGCAGATCTCGAAGGTCTACTACAGCCACGGCTTCCTGCGCGGCAAGTTCCAGGCCTTCGCGGACGAGTTCGAGAAGAACGGCCTCGAGAACCCCTACACCGAGTGGCTCGCCCGGTGGAAGGACGAGAAGAACGACATGATGGCCCGCGTGACCACGCAGGTCGAGTGCGGCGAGTACTTCCCCGTGCGCGACGACGCGCTGCGCGCGCACGCCACCCAGATCGACCCCAACGGCCCCTTCTTCGTGGTGCCGATGGAGTGGCAGCAGCGCCTGTGGCCGACCGAGGAGTACGAGTTGGCGAAGACCACTGTGAGCAGCAGGATGCCCGAGAAGGACCTGTTCAGCGGGATCGAGAAGTGATGGGACCACTACTGCAGCTCGCCACCGACGTCGCGATCCTCGCGCAGGATCCGCAGAAGCCGAAGGGCCCCGAGTTCGGCAAGTCGGGCCCGCTCGGCCTCGCGGTGATCGTCGCGCTCCTGGCCGTGACCTTCCTGCTCATCCGCTCGATGAACAAGCACGTCAAGAACCTCCCCGAGTCCTTCGACGACGAGGCGCCCGGCGAGGGCGACGAGGCCGGCGGCACCGACCACGCGGGGATCGAGGCCGACGGGGCCTCGCTCACCAAGGGCGACCGCGGACCGTCGGACACCGGCGACGGAGCCGGGGGCGACGGGCTCCGCTAAGGCTTCACAGCGACCTCCCAGGCTCAGGGCCGGGTGCGCCCAGTTCCGCCCGCGAGGGTGGCGTCCGTGAAGTACATGACTCCACGGCGCTGCGCCGTGACCGCCCTGCTCGCCGCTACGGCGCTGCTGTACTGCTGGAACCTGTCGATCAGCGGCTACGGCAACGAGTTCTACGCCGCCGCGGCGCAGGCCGGCGGGCTGAGCTGGAAGGCCTGGCTGTTCGGCTCGCTCGACCCGGGCAACGTGATCACCGTCGACAAGCCGCCCGCGGCGCTGTGGGTGACGGGCCTGTTCGTGCGCGTCTTCGGCCTCTCGTCCTGGTCGATCCTGCTGCCGCAGGCGCTGATGGGCGTCGGGACCGCCGGGCTGGTGTACCTGACGACGTGCCGGCTCCTCGGCTCGCTTCCGTCGCGGATCGCGACCGGAGGGGCGCTGCTGGCGGGAGCCGTGTGCGCGCTGACCCCGGCGGCGGTGCTGATCTTCCGGTTCAACAACCCCGACGCGCTGCTGGTGCTGCTGATGACCGCGGCCGCCTACTGCACCGTGCGGGCGTGCCAGGCCGCGTCGTGCCGCTGGCTCGTGGCGTGCGGCGCGCTGCTCGGCTTCGCCTTCCTCACCAAGATGTTGCAGGGCCTGCTGGTGCTGCCCGGGTTCGGCCTCGCGTACCTGCTGTTCGCGCAGACCTCCTGGCTGCGGCGGGCGCGGGATCTGGTGCTGGGTGTCGTGGCCGTGGTGGTCGCGGCCGGCTGGTACGTGCTCCTGACGGTGCTGTGGCCCGCCTCCTCGCGCCCGTACATCGGCGGCTCGAAGGACGGCACCTTCATGGACCTGGTGCTCGGGTACAACGGCCTCGCGCGGATCGTCGGGAACAGCGGCGGCGACTCCGGCTTCGGCGGCGGAACGGGCATGCCCGGCGGGATGGGCGCGACGGGCACCGCCTTCGGAGGGCCACCCAGCATCGCGCGACTGTTCAGCAATGAGTTCGGCAACGAGATCTCCTGGCTGCTGCCCGCGGCGCTGCTCGTGCTGGCGATCGGTCTCGTGCTGGTGGCGCGGCGTCGCCTGGATCGTGATCTCGCGCTGGGGCTCACCGTCTTCGGCTCCTGGCTCGGGGTGACCGGTGTGGTCTTCTCCTACATGAGTGGCACCGTGCATCCGTACTACACCGTGGCACTCGTCCCGGCGATCGCGGTGCTCGTGGGCGGCGGCGCGGCCGGCGCGTGGAGCCGCAGGTCGACGGTGCCGGGCGTGCTCGCGCTGGTCTCTCTGGTGGTGGCCGCCGGTGGCTGGGGCATCGTCCGAGCGTGGCGGGCGGGGTACGCCTGGCCGTGGCTGGGAATCGTCGTGGGCGTGCTGATGGCTGCGGCGATCGTCGCGCTGGTCGTGACCCGGCGCGGTTCCGGCCGGGCGGTCGCCGCCGCACTGGTGCTCGCGCTGCTCGCCGGTGGCGTTGCGACGGCGGCGTTCTCCGTCTCGACGGCGGGTACCGCCCACAGTGGCGGCGTGCCGACCGCCGTGAAGACCGCGAAGTCCGGCGACATGTTCGGCGGGCCGGGTGGGCGTGAGGGGAAGGCACCGTCGGGCGGCGGAACGAAGATCGAGCTGCCCGCGGGCGTGGAGCTCCCGGACGGCGTGAGCGCTGACGACATCAACGCGGGCAAGGGGCCCGGCGAGCAGAAGGCCGACCCCGAGCTGATCGCCCTGCTCAAGGACACCACCACGCAGTGGGCGGCCGCGGTCAACGGCGCGCAGAGCCAGGGGTCGCTGCAGCTGAACTCCGGGCGGCCGGTGATCGCGATCGGAGGGTTCATCGGCACCGACCCCGCGCCCACACTCGCGCAGTTCCAGCAGTGGGTGAAGGAGGGGAAGGTCTCGTACTACGTCGCCTCCGGCGGCTTCCGCCCCGGCGGCGGGAAGTCCGAGATCCAGAGCTGGGTGGAGAAGAACTTCACCGCCACGAAGGTCGGGAGCGCGACGGTCTACAAGCTGGTGGTGTAGTCATTCGCCGTGATCTCGCGTCACTCGTGCCGTCAATTCGGCTACCCGCGCGTCGACGTCGGCGAGCACCTCGAAGATCCTGCGTCGTTCCGCTGTGGGAAGGCGGCGGTGCTGCACGTCGAGTACCGCAAGGGCCTGGTGCTCGGTCCACTCGAATCTTTCCATCAGCCGGACCTTTGCGGTATCGACGTCCTCGGCCGCGTAGAGGAGCTCGTGCACTGTGCGATGTTCGGTCAACGCCAGGGCGATAGCAGCGAGGATGCTCCGCCGCGCAGACTCCTCGGCGAGAAGTTCGACGTCGGTCGGTGAGCTTCTCCGGTTCATCTTTCGCCCTTCGGCTGACGCTCAGCCTCGGAGATCCACGGTGACCGCGAACGGGAGGGACGTGTTCACGGTGCCGGTGAACACGTCACCGTCGCGATATGCCTGGGCCGCCGGGTCGAGCACGTAGGTGTACACGATCGGGGGTTCGTCGGCGGTCTGCTGGACGCGCCAGTAGTACCGGATTCCGGCCTTGGCGTATTGGTCCGCCTTGACCACGCGGTCCGTGGTCTCCGAACCCGGGGAGACGACCTCCACCACGAACAGGACGTCAGCGGGACGGGTGGGGGAGACGTCGATCGATTCCGCGCGGTAGACGATCACGTCGGGGCGCCGGTTGGTCAGCGGTACTTCCTGCAGGCGGACGTCGAAATCGGTGTCGGCGTTCCACTCCTCGCCCGCTGCGGCATCAAGGGCGTTCGTCAACAGGCGGGCGAGGCGGTTGTGGCGTTTCGATGCTCTAGGGCTCACGACGACCATTCCGTCGACGATCTCGATGCCAGCGCACTGCTCCTCGGACCAGGAGTCGTACTGCTCGGCACTGATCTGCGAGCGCATCCACGACGGCGCGACAAGTTCCGTCACGAGCGCCTCCTTCGCGGATGAAATGCGGCTGCTTCGAGGATACGTCGGTCGAGAGCCGAATCAACCGCGGCTCGGAGCGGTTCGCGGGGGAGACGCCCACGGCGGCGGTCACGCCGGACGGACGCCTGCGCCGGTGGGACCGGCGCGGGCGGCACCGTCGGGCTAGGCGACGGCGGTGCCCTCCAGCTCCACCTTCTGCCCCGGGATCGCGAGCCGCGTCACGCCGAGCATCGTGGTGGTGGGGGCGACGCCCGCGGCGCCGAGGCGCGCCGCGAGGACACCGTAATGCGGGAACAGCTCGTCGATGTCCGTGCTGTAGACGTTCAGGCGAACCAGGTTCGCGAGCGACATCCCGGCCGCGTCGAGCACGGCCTCGAGGTTGTCCACAGCGAGCGCGAGCTGCGCCGCGACGTCGCCGTCGTGCTCGGGTCGACCGTCGGGGCTCATGGCGGTCTGTCCGGAGACGAACAGGGTCCGGGTGTGCCCGCTGACGAGCTCGCCCTGGTTGAACCCCAGCTCCTGTGACCAGGCCACCGGGTTGACTGCCGTACGTTCCATGTCACTTCTCCGATCGGTGCGGCGGGCGTCCGGCGGTCCCGTGACCACCCGTCGACACCCGTACGACCAGGTTCGCAACGAATCACGTCACCTTGTGTCGTGATTTTCGGCGAGAATGTCAGGCATGCGTGCCGATCGACTGGTCTCGCTGGTGCTCCTGCTGCGCCGGCGCGGGCGGATGACGGCCGATGAACTGGCCGCGGAGTTGGAGGTGTCGCCGCGCACCGTGCAGCGCGACATCGACGCGCTCTCGACCGCCGGGGTTCCCGTCTACGCCGATCGCGGGCGCCGCGGCGGCTACTCCCTCCTGCCGGGCTTCCGTACCGAGCTGACGGGCCTGAATCACGACGAGGCCCTCGCGCTTCTCACCGCGGGGGCGGGCCCGGGGCGCAGGACCTTCGGCCTCAGTGGCGCCCTCGCGTCCGCGATGCGCAAGGTCGTCGACGCCTTGCCCGAGGGAAACCGCGCGGAGCTGGACCGGGCCGCGGCACGCTTCCTCGTCGAGCCCGAGGCGGATCTGCTGTCGCGGCGCGCGGCGGTCGAGAGCGTCGACCCGCACGTGATCGGCGAGGTGCGTCGCGCCGTGCTCGCGGGCCGGGTGCTCCGCTTCCGGTACGGCGCGCCCGAGAAGGAGCCGCGGTGGCACACCGTCGACCCGATCGGCCTCGTCACCGTGCGCGACCGCACCTACCTGCTCGCGGCGAAGGCGGGGGAGGACCGCACCTACCGGGTGTCGCGCATGCTCGCGGCCGAGGTGCTCGCAGACGCCGCGGAGCGCCCGGCGCAGGTCGACCTCGACCGGATCTGGGCCGATCGCAGCGCGCAGTTCCTCGCGGAGAACCACATTCCGGTTCTCGTCCGCGTCGAGGCAGCGCGACGCGACGAGCTGCTGAACCATGCGCGCGCCGTGCGCGCCGAAGTCGTCGAGCCCGACGGGCGGGTCCGACTCGACCTGTCCTTCGAGGACCTGCGCCATGCGGTCTGGGCCCTCTGGCAGCTCGACACCGCCGCTGAGGCGCTCGCGCCCGAAGAGTTGCGGGCGGCCCTGCGTGCTCGCGCGGAGATCCTCGCGGACCGGTACCGGGTCACCTGACGATCAGGCCCCGTGGTCGCGGACGTCCGTCCCGTGCTCGGCGAACGCCTTGAAATCCTCCATGTGCCGCAGCTGCTGCTTGCGGAAGACGCCGGGGATGAGGAGCGCCATCAGCCGCATCAGGGGATTGCGGAAGCGGTACTCGTTCTCGCTCTCCCACAGGGTCCGGTCCGGGCCGGCCTCCGTCAGCCGCTCGCGCGCGGCGTTCCACATCCCCGCGCCCTCGATCTCCCGTTCGAACCGCACGACGGTGCCCGTGGGGATCGCGTGGAGGTCCGCCGGCTCGCGGCGGGTGACGGTCTCGGTGAGCTCCATCGTCTGCTTCCCCGACCGCAGCACGACGCGCGACACCGTGCCCACTTCGCCGTGCTCCCCGCGCACCGGCTCGTGGACCTCCATGCCCCGCAGCCACATCGGCAGCTGCGCCGGGTCGGAGAGCAACCGAGCGACCTGCTGCAGCGGCCGGGCGATCTCGATCGAGGTCGTGCACTTCATGTGGCCGACGCTAGTCGCCGCTCGTCGACCACGCGCCGGGTCGGCGGTGTGAGGCAGGATGGGGACATGAACCGTCTCGGCGCGTCCACCAGCCCGTACCTGCGCCAGCACGCGGACAATCCGGTGCACTGGCAGGAATGGGGCGAGGCCGCGCTGGCGGAGGCGGCGGAACGGGATGTGCCCATCCTGCTCTCCATCGGCTACGCCGCCTGCCACTGGTGCCACGTCATGGCGCACGAGTCCTTCGAGAACGAGGCCATCGCGGCGCAGATGAACGCCGGCTTCGTCTGCATCAAGGTCGACCGCGAGGAGCGCCCCGACCTCGACGCGATCTACATGAACGCCACCGTCGCCATGACCGGGCAGGGCGGCTGGCCCATGACCTGCTTCCTCACCCCGTCCGGCGAGCCCTTCTACTGCGGCACCTACTACCCGCCGGAGCCCCGCAACGGGCAGGCCAGCTTCCCGCAGCTCCTCGATGCCATCACCGACACCTGGCGCGACCGGCGCGACGAGGTGAGCCGCGTCTCCGGGCAGGTGGCCGCGCACCTGCGGCAGGCCTCCGCCGGCCTGCCCGACGGTGCCGCCCCCTCCGCCGACGACCTGGCCGGGGCGGTGCGCGCGATCTGCGCCGACGAGGACCCGTCGGGCGGCTTCGGCCGCGCGCCGAAGTTCCCGCCGTCGGCCACCGTCGAGGCCCTGCTGCGGCACCACGAGCGCACCGGTGACCCCGCCTCCTACGGCGTCGCCGTGCGCTGCGCCGAGGCGATGGCCCGCGGCGGCATCTACGACCAGCTCGCCGGCGGCTTCGCGCGGTACGCCGTGGACGCCGACTGGGTGGTGCCGCACTTCGAGAAGATGTTGTACGACAACGCCCTTCTGCTCCGCTTCTACGCCCACCTGGGGCGGCGCACCGGTTCGCCGCTCGCCCTGCGGGTCGCGGACGAGACCGCGGACTTCCTGATCCGCGACCTCGGGGTCGACGGCGGCGGGCTCGCGTCCTCGCTCGACGCGGACACCGTCGTCGACGGGCACGGCGTCGAGGGCGCCACCTACGTGTGGACGCCGGCGCAGCTCGTCGAGGTGCTCGGCGAGGCCGACGGTGCCTGGGCCGCGGAGGTTTTCGCGGTCACCCCGGCCGGCACCTTCGAGCACGGCACCTCGACGCTGCAGCTGCGGGGCGAGCCCGACCCGGTGCGCCTCGCCGACGTGCGGCGCCGGCTCTACGACGTCCGGGTGCGGCGACCGCAGCCCGGCCGCGACGACAAAGTGGTCACCGTCTGGAACGGCCTCGCGATCACCGCGCTCGCGGAGGCCGGCCGGGTCGACGAGGCGGCGGCCGTCGCACAGTACGTGCTCGGGAGCCATTGGGATGGAACACGACTGCGTCGCAGCTCGCTCGGCGGAGCGGTCGGCGAGGCCGACGGCATGCTGGAGGACTACGCCGCACTCGTCACCGGGCTGCTCGCGCTGGCGCAGCACGCGGGCGACTCCGGGGAGGACGAGTCCGACTGGGCCGCAGCGGCGGCCGCGATCCTGGACGCCGCGATCGTGCGCTTCGCCGACCCCGCGGCGGACGGGAGCTGGTACGACGCACCGTCGGACGGCGAGACGCTGTTGACCCGCCCGCGCGACCCCGCGGACGGCGCCACCCCGGCCGGCGCGAGCCTCGTCGCCGAGGCCCTCACCTATGCGGAGGCGCTGCTCGGGGAGCGCTACGCCCCGCTCGCCGCGGCCACCCGGGCCCGCTCCGGAGAGCTCATCCGCCGGGTGCCGCGCGGGGCGGGCCACCACCTCGCCGTCGCCGAGCAGGCGGCGGCGGGGCTCCAGATCGCGGTCGCCGACGGCACGGGCGCCGCTGCCCTGGTGGCGGAGGCGCGCCGCCTCGCCCCCGGCGGCGCGGTAGTCATTGCCGGAGCTAAAGATTCGCATCCGCTGCTGGAGGGGCGCGGCCCCGTCGACGGTCGGGCGGCGGCGTACGTCTGCCACGGCACCGTCTGCTCCCTGCCGGTCACCGACGGTGAGACGCTCGCCACAGAGATCGCGCGATAGCTGTGCTATGTTCGGCTCGTGGGTATGAACGCGTATTGGCGCTTTACCGAGGCTCCGGGTGGAGCCGGCGGTGATGCGCGCATGCGCGGATAATCCCGACCGTACGAACCCGGAGCCGAAGGCAGCGAGATCACTCGCTGCCTTTTTCTATGGCACCGGAAGGGATCTGGTGCCGCCACCAGGAAGGTTTCTCATGACCATCGAACTCGATACACCGGCGTCGACATCGAACCGTCGGGTCTCGGCGTTCCACGCGATCCCCTCGCCCGCGCAGCTGCGCGACGAGCTGCCGCTCGCACCCCGTCTGGCCGCGCAGGTCGAGGCCGATCGCGCCGCGGTCGCCGACGTCATCGCGGGCCGTGACCAGCGGCTCCTCGTCGTGGTCGGCCCCTGCTCCGTGCACGACCCCGAGGCCGCGCTCGACTACGCCCGCCGGCTCAAGCCGATCGCGGACGAGCTGGCCGACGAGCTGCTCGTCGTGATGCGTGTGTACTTCGAGAAGCCGCGCACCACCGTCGGGTGGAAGGGCCTCATCAACGACCCCGGCATGGACGAGAGCTACGACGTGCCCCGCGGCCTGCGCACCGCCCGGCAGCTGCTGCTCGACATCCTGGAGATCGGCCTGCCCGTGGGCTGCGAGTTCCTCGAGCCGACCAGCCCGCAGTACATCGCCGACACCGTCGCCTGGGGCGCGATCGGCGCTCGTACCACGGAGTCTCAGGTGCACCGCCAGCTCGCGTCCGGGCTGTCGATGCCGATCGGCTTCAAGAACGCCACCGACGGAAACGTCTCCGTCGCGATCGACGGGGTGCAGGCGGCCGCCGCCCGGCACGTCTTCTTCGGCACCGATGACGAGGGCGCCGCCGCCGTGGTCGAGACCGTCGGCAACGACAACTGCCACGTCATCCTGCGCGGCGGCCGCGGTGGGCCGAACTTCGACGCCGCCTCCGTCTCCGCCGCCGTCGGCGCGCTGGAGAAGGCCGGCCTCGCCCCGTCGGTGATGGTGGATTGCTCGCACGCCAACTCGGGCAAGGACCACGTCCGGCAGGCCGAGGTCGCGCGCGAGATCGCGGGCCGCCTCGCCGCGGGGGAGAAGGGGATCTCCGGCGTGATGCTCGAGTCCTTCCTCGTCGCCGGCGCGCAGCAGCCCGGCCCCGGCCCGCTGGTCTACGGCCAGTCCGTCACCGACAAGTGCATGGACTTCGCCACCTCCGATTCGGTGCTGCACGACCTGGCCGCCGCGCTGCGCTGAGCGGATGGCTCACGATTTCGTGTTCTGGTGCGGTACGCGTGCGTCAGAGCAGGTGTACCTGCGCAGAACCCGAAATCGTGAGCCGTCGGCCGCGCAGTAGATTCGTGGGCGTGGCGATCACACCGGACACCAAGGACTGGACGTGGGTCATCGAGCGGGCCTGCCCGGCCTGCGGATTCGACCCATCGACGGTCCGCCGCGACGATGTGGCCGACCGCATCGCGCGGTCGGCGGAGGGCTGGGACGCGGCGCTCGCCCGCCCCGATGCGCGGGACCGGCCCGACGAGCAGACCTGGTCGGTGCTCGAATACGGCTGCCACCTGCGCGACGTGCACCGGATCATGCGCGAGCGCCTGGGCTTGATGCTGGCGCAGGACGGTGCCGCCTTCGCGAACTGGGACCAGGACGTGACGGCCGTCGAGGACGCCTACGGCGAGCAGGACCCCGCCACCGTCGCCGCGCAGCTGGCCGCCGAGGCCGCGGCCTTCGCCGCGGCCTATCGCACCGTCGGCGACGAGGACTGGGCGCGGACGGGCCTGCGCTCCAACGGCTCCGCGTTCACCGTCGAGTCCTTCGCCGTCTACGCCCTGCACGACCTGGAACACCACCGCATCGACGTGGGAATGGAGAACACGCATGGCTGAAGTCGCCGTCGTCACCGGAGCGAGCAGCGGGATCGGGGCCGCCACCGCGCGGCACCTGGTGCGCGCGGGGTTCGACGTGGTGATCGGAGCCCGTCGCGTGGAGCGGCTGGAGGACCTCAAGCGGCAGCTCGAGGCCGAGTACCCCGAGCGGATCGTCACCGCGCTACCGCTCGACGTCTCCGACGTGGACTCGGTGAAGGCCTTCACCGACGCGATCGAGAAGGTCGACGTGCTGGTCAACAACGCCGGCGGCGCGCTCGGCGTCGACCGGATCGAGACCGCCGACGAGGCCGACTGGTCGCGCATGTACGACATCAACGTCCTGTCGATCCTGCGCGTCACCCAGGCGCTGCTGCCGAAGCTGCGGGCGTCGCCGGCCGCGAGCGTCGTGACCATCGGGTCCGTCGCCGCGCTCGAGGCCTACGAGACCGGCGCCGGCTACAACGCCGCCAAGCACGGCGCCCGCGCGGTGACCCGCGTGCTGCGCCTGGAGCTCAAAGGCGAGCCGATCCGCGTCATCGAGATCGATCCCGGCCTCGTGGAGACCGAGTTCTCCGTGGTCCGCCTCGGTGGTGACCAAGCAGCGGCCGACAAGATCTACGAGGGCGTCGACAACCTCACGGCCGACGACATCGCCGACGCCGTGACCTGGACCGTCACCCGCCCGCCGCACGTGAACATCGACTCGATCCAGATCATGCCCCGGGACCAGGTCGCCGCCCGCAACGTGCACCGCCGCACCTAACGATCACCACGATTCGAACGGTTCCGATGCGAACCGCGGCCTGACAGAGTTTCCTGTTCGTGTGCCCACTGGGGCGCCGGAGAGGAATTCATGGCCGGGGAGCCCCCGCTACTGAGGGTCAAGAACGCCGTCATCGAACCGCTGCCGCTGGCAGTCAGGTCGTGGCTCGTCCGCATCATCGCGCTGCTCGTCTTCGTCGCCGTCTGGTGGCTGGTGAGCGGGCTGCGCCTGATCGACGAGACCTTCCTGCCCACGCCGAAGGCGGTCTGGGACGCCGCGGTGCGCGCGAGCACGTGGCACCAGGTGGCGCCGGGCGTGCCGCGCGAGGTGCTCGGCGAGCAGAACTACTTCCTGTGGGAGCACCTGGTCGCGAGCCTGCAGCGGATCTTCGCCGGCGTCGGCGCTGCGATCATCATCGGACCGCTGCTGGGCTTCGCCATGGGCACCTCGAAGACGATCAACACGATCATCGAGCCCTACCTGAACTTCCTGCGCGCGCTGCCGCCGTTGGGCTACATCGGCCTGCTCATCGTGTGGTTCGGCATCGGCGACACGTCGAAGATCTGGCTGCTCTTCCTGGCCGCCTTCCCGGCGATCGCGATCTCGACGGTCAACGGCGTGCAGGGCGTGAGCGTCGATCAGATCAACGCGGCCCGCGCCCTCGGCGCGAACCGGCTGCAGACCATCCGCGGCGTGATCGTCCCGGCGACGTTGCCCGAGGTCATCAACGGCATCCGCATCGCCGTCGGCTTCGCGTGGACCACCGTCGTCGCGGCCGAGCTCAACAACGGCATCCCCGGCATCGGCGGCCTCGCCTACCTCGCCGGCCAGCAGCTCAACACCCCGCTGACGATCGCCTGCATCATCGTCATCGGCGTCACCGCGCTGCTGCTGGACTCGCTCATCAAGTGGATCGGCCTGCTGGCCGTCCCGTGGAAGGGGAAGGCATGAACCGCCTGAAGCGCCTCGCGCGCACGGCGCTCGTGGTCGGCACCGTCGGCCTCACCCTGACCGGCTGCATCGTCGAATCCGGCCGCGCCGAACAGTCCCGCTCCATCGGCGGGACCACGGCGTGCCCCGTCGACCCGGACCCGACGGTGACGGGCACCGTCCGGATCGGCTGGCAGGAGATCCCGAACGGCGACCTCGTCGTCAAGGACACCGGCCTGCTCAAGACCTGCCTGCCCAACGTGAACGTCGTGTGGAGCAAGTTCGCTTCCGGCGGCGACGTGATCCAGGCGTACGGCGCCAACAGCCTCGACGTCGGCCTGCTCGGCAGCGCCCCCGCGGCGAAGGCGCTCAGCGCGCCGCTGAACATCGACATGAAGGTCATCTGGATCCAGGACCGGATCGGGGCCGCGGAGTCGCTCGTCGCGCGCGGCGACGGCATCAAGACCGTCGCCGACCTCAAGGGCAAGCGCATCGCCGTGCCCTTCGCGTCGACCGCGCACTACAGCCTGCTCACCGCCCTGGACAAGGCGGGCGTCACCGACGCGCAGGTCATCAACCTGGCCCCGGACGCCATCCGCGGCGCGTGGGGCGGCGGGCAGATCGACGCGACCTACATCTGGGAGCCGACGCTGAGCCAGCTCAAGGGGACCGTGCTCACCACGAGCGCCCAGGTCGCCGAGCAGGGCGCGCCGACCTACGACCTCGAGGGCGCCCGTGGCGACTTCGTGAAGAACAACCCGGCCTTCCTCAAGATCTGGACCGCCGCGCAGGGTTGGGCGGCGAACCTGCTGAACACCGATCCGAACAAGGCGGCCGAGCACATCGCGGGCCAGCTCGGCGTGCCGCTGGACCAGGTCCTCACGCAGATCAAGGGCTACGCCTACTTCGACGCGAAGACGCAGGGCGGCCCCGACCATCTCGGCGGGCAGCTCGGCGCCGACATCCGCCGGACCGCCGAGTTCCTGCTCCAGCAGGGGCAGGTCCAGGGCGTCGCGCCGGCGCAGCACTACACCGACGGCGTCTACGCCGCCGCCGCACAGGGGGTTTCCAAGTGACCGGGACCGAACGCGTCGAGCTGACGGGGGTCGGCAAGACCTACGACACCGCGAGCGGGCAGACCATCGCGCTGCAGCCGACGGACCTCACGATCGAGCCGGGCGAGTTCGTCTCCATCGTCGGCCCCTCGGGCTGCGGCAAGACGACCCTGCTGCGGCTAGTCGCCGGCTTCGAGGACCCCACCGAGGGCGTCGTCGAGGTCGGCGGCGCGCGGGTGACGGCACCGTCGGCCGACCGGGGCGTGGTCTTCCAGGCCCCCACCCTGTACCCCTGGCTGACGGTGCGCGGCAACGTCGAGTTCGGGCCCAAGGTGAGCGGCGTCGGCAAGACCGAGCGGCGCGAGCAGGCGCAGAAGCTGCTGGACCTCGTGGGCCTCGGCGACTTCGGCGACAAGCGGCCCTACGAGCTCTCCGGCGGCATGCAGCAGCGCGCGCAGATCGCCCGCGTGCTGGTCAACGATCCCGCGATCGTGCTCATGGACGAGCCCTACGGCGCGCTCGACGCGCTCACCCGCGAGCGGCTGCAGGTGGACCTGCTCAAGATCTGGCGGGAGGCGGGCAAGACCATCGTCTTCATCACCCACTCGGTGGAGGAGGCGGTGTTCCTGAGCACCCGCGTGCTGGTGATGAGCGCCCGCCCGGGCCGCGTGGTGATCGACCGCAAGGTCGAGCTGCCGGGCGACGGACCCGACACCGTGCGCGACCCGTCGGTGACCGGAACGCCCGAGTTCCAAGCCCTGCGTACGGAGCTCGCCGCCGCGATCTACGCCGCGCACGGGTGAACCTCAGCGGGAGCACAGGTCACGCGGCGTAGTGTTGCCACCGTGGTGAGTGCCCCCAAACTGCCCGTGTCGCTGCCCACGGACGCGGCCCGCAAGCTCGTCTCGCCGGCCTACGCGCTCTACGAGCGACGGCTGGTGAACGAGCTCACCAACGCGTATCGCGACGGAGCGCAGCGGCCACGCCACGTGGCGGTCCTCTGCGACGGCAACCGCCGCTGGGCCCGTGCCGCCGGGTTCACCGACGTGAGCCACGGCTACCGCATGGGCGCCAAGAAGATCGCCGAGATGCTCGAGTGGTGCGACGAGGCGGGCATCGAGCTCGCCACCATCTACCTGCTGTCGACCGAGAACCTGCAGCGCGATCCCGATGAGCTCGCGGCGCTGCTGGAGATCATCACCGACGTCGTCGAGGAGATCTCCGGCCCGGACAAGAACTGGTCGGTGAAGATCGTCGGCGCGATGGACCTGCTGCCGCCCGACGCCGCGCGCCGGCTCACCGCCGCCGCCGAGGGCACCAAGGGCCGGACGGGCACGCACGTCAACGTGGCCGTCGGGTACGGGGGGCGCAAGGAGATCGTCGACGCCGTGCAGTCGCTGCTGCGCAGCGAGCTCGCCGACGGGATGTCGGGGCAGGAGCTGGTGGACGCGGTCACCGTCGAGGGGATCGACCAGCACCTGTACACCAAGGGGCAGCCCGACCCCGACCTGGTGATCCGCACGTCGGGGGAGCAGCGGCTCTCCGGCTTCCTGCTGTGGCAGAGCGCCTACAGCGAGATCTGGTTCACGGAGGCCTACTGGCCCGAGTTCCGGCGCGTGGATTTCCTGCGCGCGCTGCGCGACTACGCCGCGCGGCACCGTCGGTTCGGGGCGTAGAACCCGTCTGACCTGCGTCGACCGCTCATGTGAGTGGCGATCGAGAAATTTCTATCACCGCCCCCTGGTGACGCGCACCACACGCTGTTACGATTCGATTATCAGTCGTAACAGGAGGTTGGAATGACGGAACTCGCGGAACGTCCGGCGGTGTCGACCGCGCCCGAGCGGTACGGGCCGGAGTCGCGCTTCATCGACCCGCTGGGAATCGGTGGGACCGTGGCGGGGCAGTGGTCCTTCCTGCCGATCAACGGCGCCGCGTTCGTGATGCAGCTGATGCACCCGGTCATCGGCGACATCGTGGGGGAGTTCAGCGTCGCCTACACCGACCCCGTCGGCCGCGCGATCCGCTCGATGGACTCGGTGCAGCGCTGGTACTTCGGCGAGGACGCCGCGGTCGAGGAGGGCTACCGGCTCCGCGCCCAGCATCAGCCGCTGCAGATGCGCAACGCCGAGGGCAAGCACATCAGCGCGCTCAATCCGGAGGCGTACGGCTGGGTGATAGCGACCGGCACGATCACGGGCATCGATTCGCTACCGCGCAGCCTCGGTCGCCCGCTCTCCGACGCGGAGGTCCACGAACTCTTCGATGACTCGCGCAAGCTCGCCGCGATCGTCCAGGTGCCCGACGGTGCCGTCCCGTGGGAGCCGGAGGCCTTCGCGCGCTACTACGAGGACATGCTCACCAAGCTGATCGCGCATCCCGGCGCGCTCCAGTTCCTCGACGACTTCGCGCACGGCAACCCGCCGCTGCCGCCGGAGGCGGGCCCGTTCCTCCGCGCGATCGAGCCGGCGCTCAAGCCGATCGGCGTCTCGGTGAACCGCGCCGTGTACCTGCTCACGGTCGGGGTGCTGCGCCCCGAGGTGCGCGAGATCCTCGGCGTGGGGTGGACGCGCCGCGAGGAGTACTCGTACCGCGCCGTGACCGCTGCGATCCGCCAGGCGTACAAGGTGATCCCCGAGCGGGTGGGCTACACGCCGCTGGCGTACTACGCCCGGGGGAAGGCCCGCGCCCTGCGGGCGATGAAGCAGCGGGACCTGCCGGACTTCACCGCGTTCCAGCGCGAGCGCACGCCGGAGCAGCGCGCGATGGCGCCGGCGGCCCGGTGCCCGTTCGGCTGAGTTCGGAGGGCCCGGGTCACTGCACGAGGGGGACGAGCGCCGTGCGTGCGTAGGCACGCGCGGCGTCGTCGTCCTCCAGATCGAACGGGGCAGGGGAGACGGCGAAGCACGCCGTGGTCAGGCGGACCAGGGCGTCGGCGCGGACGTCGGTCGCGTCCCCCGGCATCGTCCCGGCCTCCTGCTCCTGGACGATCATCGCGCGCACGAACCGGATGCCGTGCCGCACCGTGTCGAGGCGCTCGTCGGCGAACAGCTCCGCGCGTTCCCGCGGATCCGCGGGCACGAGGCCGCGCCCCGCCCGGCAGCACAGCACGAACACCTCCTCGATCCGCGTCGGGACGTCGGGGGTCGTCGCGACCACGTCGGCCGTCTGGGTGAACAGCCGGCCCAGCGTCCACGCCAGTGCGGCCGCCAGGATCTCGTCCTTGGAGCCGAACCGCCGGAACAGCGTCATCCGGCTCATGCCGGCCTCGGCGGCGATCTTCTCCACGGTCGTGCGACGGGTGCCGTCACGGCTGAGGGCACGCAACGCGGCTCGGTAGACGTGCGCGTCGGCGTCGTCGACGTCCGTGTGCGCGCCCGCCTGCAGCAGGAGTTCGGGCAGCGAGGCTCCGGGGCGGGTCATGGTGATCGATCGTAGGCCCGACGGTGCGCGGCCGGACGCGGACCGTCAGAGCTTGCGCAGCCGAACGCGATTGATCGAATGATCGGAGTCCTTGCGCAGCACCAGCGTCGCGCGCGGGCGCGTCGGCAGGATGTTCTGCACCAGGTTCGGGCGGTTGATGCCCGCCCAGATGCCCTCGGCACGGTCGCGGGCCTCGGTGTCGGAGAGCCCGGCGTAGTGGTGGAAGTGCGACGACGGGTCGGCGAACGAGGTGGTCCGCATCGACAGGAAGCGGTCGACGTACCAGCGCTCGATGTCCTCGATCCGCGCGTCCACGTAGACGGAGAAGTCGAACAGGTCCGAGACCATGAGCCGCGGCCCGGTCTGCAGCACGTTCAGGCCCTCCACGATGAGGATGTCGGGCCGCCGCACGTGGATGAACTCGCCGGGCACGATGTCGTAGAGCTGGTGCGAGTACAGCGGCGCGGTCGCGTCCTCGGCGCCCGACTTCACGGCCGTCACGAAGCGCAACAGCGACCGCCGATCGTAGGACTCGGGGAAGCCCTTGCGGTGCATGATGCCTCGTCGTTCCAGCTCCGCGGTGGGATGCAGGAAGCCGTCGGTGGTCACCAGATCAACCCGGGGGTGCGAATCCCACCGCGCGAGCAGCGCCTGCAGGACGCGCGCCGTGGTGGACTTGCCGACCGCCACCGATCCCGCGACGCCGATGACGAACGGGACCTGCGCGTTGTGCCGCTGCTCGCCGAGGAAGGTCGCGGTCGCGGCGTAGAGCCGCTGCCGCGCCGCCACCTGCAGATGGATCAGACGGGAGACCGGGAGGTAGACCTCGGCGACCTCGGCCAGGTCGATCTGCTCGCCGAGGCCGCGGAGGTCGGACAGGTCGGCCTCGGTCAGCGACAGCGGCGTCGACTGCCGGAGCTCGCGCCACTGAGCGCGGTCGAGCTCGATGTACGGGCTCGGTTCGCTCACCGGACTCCGCTCCCCGCGTCGGACATGGGTTCTAGTCTGGCACGCATGGAGGAACTGAGCGTCACCGACCGTTACCTGCGGCTGGGCCTGCGGTTCGACCGCATCGAATCCGGTTTCGTGGACGCCTACTTCGGCGACCCGGCGCACCGTCGGGCGGTGGAGGCCGAGGACGCGCCCGAACCCGCCCGCCTCGCCGCCGAGGCCCGTACCCTGCTGCGCGACGTCGCCGCCGATACGGCGCTCACCGCGCCGCGCCGCGAGTTCCTGGCCGGGCACGTCGCCGCGCTCGAGTGCTCGGCGCGCAAGTTCGACGGTGCGCCGATCGGCTTCGTCGACGAGGTGAAGGCCTACTTCGACGTCGACATCGCCATGGGCGACACCGCCGACTACGAGGCGGCGCACGCCGCGCTCGACGAGCTCCTGCCCGGCGCGGGCCCGCTCCAGCCCCGCATGCAGGCCCAGCGCGACCGCTTCCTGGTGCCCGCCGAGCGCGTGCCCGAGGTGGTGGACGCGCTGGCCGGCGCCCTGCGGGACGTCGTGCGCGGGCGGTATCCGCTGCCCGAGGCGGAGACGGTCGCGTTCGAGATCGAGATCGACAAGCCGTGGTCCGGCTTCAACTACTACTTGGGCGACTACCGGTCGCGGGTCGCGGTCAACGGCGACCTGCCGCAGTACCTCTCCTCGCTGCCGCACCTCATCGCGCACGAGGCATACCCGGGGCACCACACCGAGCACTGCCGCAAGGAACAGCTGCTGGTCGCGGGGGAGAACCAACCCGAGCAGACCATCTTCCTGGTCAACACCCCGCAGTGCCTGATGGCGGAGGGCCTGGCCGACCACGCGCTGGGCGCCGCGATCGGCCCCGGCTGGGGAGCGTGGGCGCAGGAGATCTACGCCGACCTCGGTCTCTCCTTCGACGGGGAGCTCGCCGAGCGGATCGCGGCGGCCTCGTCGGGCCTGCTCCCCGTGCGGCAGGACGCCGCGCTGCTGCTGCACGATCGCGGAGCGAGCGAGGACGACGTGGCCGCCCACCTGCAGCGCTGGGGTCTCATGGCCGAGCGCAGCGCGCGGCAGTCGCTGCGCTTCGTCGGCTCGCCCCTGTGGCGGGCGTACATCAGCACCTACGTGGAGGGCTACGCGCTGCTCGGTGCCTGGCTCGATCGTGCCGATTCCGGGCCGGCGCGGCTGGACCGGTTCGGACGGCTGCTCGACGAGCCCCTCACCCCGTCTGCGCTGCGGCGGGAGCTCGCGGCTTAGGATGACCGCATGAGCGATTCCAGCGTGAACTCCGCGTCCCTGGCCGAACTCGATCCCGAGGTCGCGGCCGCCATGAACGGCGAGCTCGCGCGGCAGCGCGACACGCTGGAGATGATCGCCTCGGAGAACTTCGTGCCGCGCGCCGTGCTGCAGGCGCAGGGCTCCGTGCTCACCAACAAGTACGCCGAGGGCTACCCCGGCCGCCGGTACTACGGCGGCTGCGAGTACGTCGACGTCGTCGAGGACCTCGCGCGCAACCGGGCCAAGGAGCTCTTCGGGGCGGAGTTCGCCAACGTCCAGCCGCACTCCGGCGCGCAGGCCAACGCGGCCGTGCTGCAGGCCCTCATGGAGCCGGGCGAGACCCTCATGGGCCTCGACCTCGCACACGGCGGCCACCTCACGCACGGCATGCGCCTGAACTTCTCCGGCAAGCTCTACGAGAACGTCTTCTACGGCGTCTCCAAGGAGGATCACCGGGTCGACATGGACGAGGTGCGCAAGATCGCCCTCGACTCCAAGCCCAAGGTGATCGTCGCCGGCTGGTCGGCGTACCCGCGGCAGCTCGACTTCGCCGCCTTCCGCTCCATCGCCGACGAGGTGGGCGCCCACCTGTGGGTCGACATGGCGCACTTCGCCGGCCTCGTCGCCGCGGGCCTGCACCCCAGCCCCGTGCCGCACGCCGACGTGGTC
Organism: Tsukamurella hominis; assembly: GCF_965137015.1. Taxonomy (NCBI): domain Bacteria; kingdom Bacillati; phylum Actinomycetota; class Actinomycetes; order Mycobacteriales; family Tsukamurellaceae; genus Tsukamurella; species Tsukamurella hominis. The sequence goes on from NZ_CBCRZG010000013.1 coordinate 83,372, forward strand.
AGCTCCACCGTGCACAAGACCCTCGGCGGTCCCCGCTCCGGCATCATCCTGGCGAAGCAGGAGTGGGCCAAGAAGCTCAACTCCGCCGTCTTCCCCGGCCAGCAGGGCGGCCCGCTCATGCACGTGATCGCCGCCAAGGCCGTCGCGCTCAAGGTCGCGGGCACGGAGGAGTTCCGCGAGAAGCAGCAGCGCACGCTCGACGGTGCCAAGATCCTCGCCGAGCGCCTCGGCGGCAAGGACGTGGCCGACGCCGGCGTCACCGTGCTCACCGGCGGCACCGACGTGCACCTGGTGCTCGTCGACCTCCGCAACAGCGACCTCGACGGCCAGCAGGCCGAGGACCTCCTGCACGAGGTCGGCATCACCGTCAACCGCAACGCGGTGCCCTTCGACCCGCGCCCGCCGATGGTCACCTCCGGCCTGCGGATCGGCACCGCGGCCCTCGCGAGCCGCGGCTTCGGCGCGAAGGAGTTCACCGAGGTCGCCGACATCATCGGCACCGCCCTCGCGCAGGGCAAGGCCGCCGATACCGCCGCGCTGCGCGCCCGCGTCTCCGCGCTGGCCCTCGAGGTGCCGCTGTACGAGGGCCTCGAGGACTGGGGCCTGCTCTCGCGCTGACCGGCGACGCCGGGGGAGGGATCGTCGGATGAAGCGGACGGGAGTGATCGCCGGGATCGCGACCGTCCTCGCCGTGGCCGCCGTCGCGGTCGTCGCGGTCCTGCTCACCTGGTTCCGGTCCGACGAGAACGTCGAGTGCAGCGGCCGCGCCTACAGCGGGGGCCATCCGGCCGTCGTCTACGGACAGGGCCTCACCAGTCGCGCGACCGCGACGCCCACGACACAGCCCGACGGGCGGCCCGCGCAGCGGGCGATCACGCTCGGGGTCGGTCGGTCGGAGCAGCTCGCCGGCCGGGCGGCCGATTACACCGTGGTCGGTCCCGCCGGGGTCGTGGAACTGGCGGATCGGGAAGTGGCGGCCGCGTCGGACGGCTGCCGGATCACCCAGACCGATCGGTACGTCGAGGTGACGGGCCGCTCGCCCGGCGTGGTCGCGGTCGCCGGGGTCGTCGTCACCGTGGTTTGAAGGCCGGGTGGGCGCTGCCTTACAGTGTCCGGGTGACTTCCAGCACTTCAGAGGACGACCTGACGCTCGCCATCGACAAGGCGCTGCCGGACATCCGCGCGGCCTACGTCGAGGCCGGCGACGCCTGGCAGCCGCACGACTACATCCCGTGGGACGACGGCCGCAACTACGCCTTCCTCGGCGGCGAGGACTTCGTTCCCGCCGACGTCAAGGTCGACGCGGTGGTCAGCAACGGCCTCATCCTGGGCCTGCTGACCAAGGACCACCTGCCGTCCTTCCACCGCCTCCTGGCGCAGCACCACCTCATCGAGTCGGACTGGGGCAAGTTCGTCGGCCACTGGACCGCCGAGGAGAACCGCCACGGCATCGCGCTGCGCGACCACGTCGTGGTCAGCCGCACCTGCGACGTCGAGCAGCTGGAGATGTGGCGTCTCGAGGCAGTGACCCGCGGCTACCGGCAGTACGAGGGCACGCGCGACGAGATCCACGTGGCCGAGCAGATCGCCATGGTGATCGTCCACGAGGCGCTGTCCGCCGACTACTTCGACCGCCTCGCCGACTACGCCGAGAAGGCCGACGGCACCCCGGCCGGCCTGGTCACCACCCTGCGCAAGGTGGCGAACGACGACCGCGTGCAGCAGCAGTACTGGACCGAACTGCTCACCGTCGCGCTCGACGTCAACGAGGGGCACGTCAAGGACGCCCTGGTGGGCCAGGCGCGCCTCGCGTCGCCCATCGGCGCCGAGACCGCCGACGGCCTGGACGAGGCCCGCCGCATCGTCACCGAGGCCGGCATCAGCTCGCCCGAGCGCGATCGCGAGATCCTGAACGGTCTTCTCGCGACCTGGGGTCTCGCCCTGTAACAACGGTTCCCGGCCCGTAACGAAGTGTTCACGAACGCGCCGCGCAGCCTCCGGGCCGCGCGGCGCGTTCGGCGTTAGTTTGGCGGTGACGGATTGCGGGGAAGCAGTTCGTCCCGGGAGGTTCCAACCGTGACTCGACTCATCGTCGCGAGAGGGCCGGCCCCGGTCCTCGTCGTCGGGGCGTAGACCACGCACCGAGGCGTTTGGACCGGCCGGCCACAGCTACACGCTTGCGCGGGCGCCGCGCAGGCTAGGAGCGTCACCGTGTCTTTCCGTGAGACCCCCCGCACGTACGTGCTCGACACCTCCGTCCTGCTGTCCGATCCCTGGGCCATCACCCGCTTCGCCGAGCACGACGTCGTGCTCCCGCTCGTGGTGATCAGCGAACTCGAGGGCAAGCGTCACCACGCCGAGCTCGGCTGGTTCGCCCGCGAGTCCCTGCGCATGCTCGACGACCTGCGGCTCGAGCACGGCCGCCTCGACCAGCCGATCCCCACCCCGGGCGGCGGCACGGTCCAGGTCGAGCTGAACCACATCGATCCGACGGTGCTGCCGGTCGGTTTCCGCACGGAGACCAACGACGCCCGCATCCTCGCGTGCGCGCTGAACCTGCGCGCCGAGGGCCGCGACGTGGTGCTGGTCTCGAAGGACATCCCGCTGCGGGTCAAGGCGGGCGCGGTGGGCCTCGACGCCGACGAGTACCGGGCGCAGGACGTGGTGACCTCCGGCTGGACCGGCATGGAGGAGCTCGAGGTCTCGCGCGAGGTGATCGACGCGCTGTTCGCGGGCGGGGTCGTCGATCACGACGCCGCGCGCGAGCTGCCGTGCAACACGGGCGTGCGGCTGCTGGGCGGCACGTCCAGCGCGCTCGGCCGGGTGACCGCGGAGAAGCAGCTGCAGCTGGTGCGCGGCGACCGCGAGGCCTTCGGGCTGCACGGCCGCAGCGCGGAGCAGCGCGTCGCGCTCGACCTGCTGCTCGACGAGTCGGTGGGCATCGTCTCCCTCGGCGGCAAGGCCGGCACCGGCAAGTCCGCGCTGGCGCTGTGCGCCGGCCTGGAGGCCGTGCTGGAGAAGCGCACGCAGCGTAAGGTCGTCGTCTTCCGCCCGCTCTACGCCGTCGGCGGCCAGGACCTCGGGTATCTGCCCGGCTCCGAGAACGAGAAGATGGGGCCGTGGGCGCAGGCCGTCTACGACACCCTCGACGGGCTCGCCTCGCCGGAGGTGATGGACGAGGTGATGTCGCGCGGGATGCTGGAGGTGCTGCCGCTCACGCACATCCGCGGCCGCTCGCTGCACGACTCCTTCGTCATCGTCGACGAAGCGCAGTCGCTGGAGCGCAACGTGCTGCTCACGGTGCTCTCACGTCTCGGCTCGGGTTCGCGGGTGGTGCTCACGCACGACGTCGCCCAGCGTGACAACCTGCGCGTCGGCCGGCACGACGGCGTCGCCGCGGTGATCGAGAAGCTCAAAGGGCACCCGCTGTTCGCGCACGTCACGCTCACCCGGTCCGAGCGCTCGCCGATCGCGGCGCTGGTCACCGAGATGCTGGAGGAGTTCGCGCCCGGCGCGTAGCTCGATCCGAAACCGGTCTCCAGCGCGACCACGACGGAAATACTTCGCCGCGAGGTCCCTGGAGCCCGGTTTCGGAACGGGGTGGCCGCCCGTCGGCGACTACGCAGCGGGACGGGCCTCGATCGCGCGGAGGAAGCAGCGCGCGACCGCGAGGCGCTCCGCGTCGTAGCCGTCCCACTTCGCCGCAGGTACGTCCTGATGCTCGACCTCGCGGAATCCCCGCCGGAGGAAGAAGTCGGCGGCGCTGTCGCTGACGGTCACGGCGAAGACGTGCGTCAGTCCCCGGCTGCGGCACAGCTCCACCAGTCCGTCGATCAGAAGACTTCCGGCGCCGAGCCCGGAGAACTCGGCGACGGTGATCAGGCCGGACACCTCGGCGTAGCCCGTGCCGGCGTATCGATCGACTTCGAGTCCGACCACGCCCGCCAGGTGACCGGTGCGGAGCACGCGGGCGCCGAGACCGCCGGCCGCCATGCGCGCGATCTCGGCCCGGCTGCGCGGTTTGAGGATGCCGTCCTGGACGCCCTGTGACACCAGCGCTTCGATCCGGGCGAAGTCGTCCACTTGGAGGGGCGCCAGGTGCAGGTACCGCCCGTGGGTGAGCACCGTGCCGCGACCATCGAAGGTGAGGAGCTCGTAGTCGAGGTCCTCGCCGCGGCAGAGGTTGACGCTGTACGCCCCGCCCACGAGGGCGGCCTGCGCCGCGGGCGCGTAGTCGTCGAGTCCGCGCCCGGCCAGGTGGGCCGCGAGGCGTTCGCCGTGCAGGTCGATGTCGGCGTAGCTGCGGGGTGGGTCACCCCACCCGCCCGCGGGATCGGTGAGCACCATCTTGGACGCGCGGACGCTCGCGGACACGGCCCCCGCGGTGTGGGCGAGGGTCGCGGGGTCCGCCCCGACGACGACGCGCTTCGCGTCGGTCACGGTGAGCCAGAGGTCGGCGACGAAGTCGTCGTTCCAGGTCGACGCGCCGTTCACCGCCCGGCCGCCGACCGCGTCGACGGTGGCCGCGGCGTGGTCGGCCGGAACCACGAAGACGAAGCGGGTGTCGCCGGCCGCGAAGGCGTCGACCGTGCGGCTGGCCGCGTCCAGGGTCGCGTCGTCGATCTGCGGGAGGGCGACGACGATCGTGATCCCGCGGAACTCCTCGACGAAGAACTCGCGCTCGGGGAGGGGGACCCGCTCGCCGCCGGTGTGCGCGCCGGCGCCTGCGCGGGACGCCGGCAGGGGCGGCGGCGATTGCCGGGCGGCTACCTGGGGGAGGTCGGTCACGTCTGACCAGGGTACTGGAGGCGCGCGACCGCGTCGCCGGGTCCGGGCGGCACCACGCGCCCTTGTCGTACCTAGAACCGCAAGGTATACCTGTACCTAGTGGTTCTAGGTATGGAGGTGCGATGCACATCGACAAGGACCTGGTCGCCGCCTCGGCGACCCCGCTGGTGCTGAGCATCCTCAGCGACGGCGACAGCTACGGCTACGCGATCCTCACCCGCGTCCGCGAGCTCTCCGGCGGACGGCTCGAGTGGTCAGACGGCATGCTGTACCCGCTGCTGCACCGACTCGAGCGGCTCGGGCACGTCGAATCGCGCTGGGGCGTCGCCGATACCGGCCGCAAGCGCAAGCACTACGCCATCACGCCCGCCGGACGGGAGGCGCTCGCGGACCGTCGTGACCAGTGGCGGGTCGTCAGCGCCGCCCTGGACGGTCTCTGGTCCGACGGTGCGCCGCAGGCGGGGCTCGCATGACCGGCCCGATCGACGCCCAGATCGGGCAGTGGCGCGGCTACCTGGAGGGACGTCGCCGGATGCGCGCCGACGAGGTGGACGAGCTCGAGTCCCACCTGCGCGAGTCGATCGCCGATCTCGAGGCCCGCGGCCTCGACGGCGACGAATCCTTCCTCGTCGCGGTCAAGCGCATGGGCGCCGCCGACGCGGTCGCGCACGAGTTCGCCCGCGAGCACTCCGACCGGCTGTGGAAGCAACTCGTGCTGGGTAGCGCCGAGGACGCGTCCGGGCGACGCGGTGAGCTGCCGGTGGTCCTGGCGCTGGGCGCCGCCGCGGGCCTCGCACTCGTCGCGGTGCTGCACCTGCTCGGCGAGTCCGCGCCGCGGTTCGTCGGCTTCGCGGTCGCGCCCTTCCTCGTCGGGTACTTCGCGTGGAAGCGCGCGATGCCCCGGCGGACGACGGCGGTGGTGCTCGGCGCCTTCGCGGTGATCGCGGGCCTGCTCGCGGCGTACCCCTTCGAGTCCGGCGGCTCGACCGAGGTCCTGGCCGTCGTCGCCGCGCCGGTGGTGCTGTGGTTCGGCGTGGGCGTCGCCTACACCGGCGGCGCATGGCGCTCGGCGCCCCGGCGGATGGACTTCGTGCGGTTCACCGGCGAGTTCGTCATCTACTTCCTGCTCATCGCCCTCGGCGGCGGCGCGATCACGGGCCTGACGATCGCCGCGCTGGGCGCCGTGGGATTGGACGCGGAGTCTCCGGTCACCGAGTGGGCGCTGCCGCTGTGCGTCGGCGGAGCGGTGCTGGTGGCCGCGTGGTTGGTCGAGGCGAAGCAGGAGGTGATCGAGAACATCGCGCCCGTGCTCACGCGGATCTTCACCCCGATCACGCTGGTCATGCTCGTGGTGGTGCTCGGCGCCTTCGCGTCGCGCCCGGGCCTGATCGGCGCGGACCGCGACCTGCTGGTCCTGATGACGGTGGTCCTCGTACTCGTCGTCGGGCTGCAGCTGTACGCGGTCTCCGCCCGCGACCCGCGGCGCCGGCCGGACGTCTTCGACCGGCTGCAGGTGGCGCTGGTCGTCGCGGCGATCGCCGTGGACCTCGTGGTGCTCGTCGCGATGGTGACCCGCACGGCCGAGTTCGGCACCTCGCCGAACAAGGCCGCCGTGCTGGGCCTGAACCTGGTGCTGCTGGTGATCCTCGCCGGCGCGGCCCGGCTCGGGCTCGGATTCGTCCGGGGGAGCAGGGACTTCGCCGCGATCGAGCGCTGGCAGACGAGCACGCTGCCCGCCTACGCGGCGTGGGCGGCGGTCGTCGCCCTCGCCTTCCCGCCGCTGTTCGAGTTCAGCTGACGGCGGCCTCGCGGGCCCGGAACTGCGACGGGCTCAGGCCGTGGTGGCGCTTGAACGCCGCGCTCAGGGCGAACGCGGAGCCGTAGCCCACGCGCCGGGCGATCACCTCGAGCCCGTCCTCCGACGAGGTCAGCGCGTCCGCCGCGAGGGTGAGCCGCCACAGCGTGAGGTAGCGGCCGGGCGGCTCGCCGACGCCGGCGCGGAATCGCGCCGCGAGCCCCGCCCGGGAGACGTGCAGCGCGGCGGCGAGCGAGGCGACCGTCCACGGCAGCTCGGGGGCCTCGTGGATCAGGTCCAGCGCGCCGGCGACCGCGTCGTCGACGGTGCCCGACAGCCACCCCGTCGGGGCGGTGCGCGCCGCCGCGCGGATCGCGGCGCAGACCACGACGTCGAGGAGCCGGTCGATCACGACGCTGTGTCCGGGGCGCGGGTCCGCGAGCTCGCGCCGCAGCAGCCCGAGCAGCGCCTCGTCGACCTCGCCGGGCGGGAGCACGGTGAACTCCGGGAGCTGTTCGACGAGGTGCCGGCCCACCTGGGAGGCCGAGGCGTAGGTCCCGACGAGCAGTTGATCGGGGCCGTCGTCGTGGTTGCCCCACGTGAGCAGCCCGCGGTGGGTGGTCGAGCGCATCGACTCGGTGAGCGGCACGCAGACCCCACCGGGGTCGATGCGCACCGTCGGCGGACGGTCGGGTTCGTCGGCCACTCGGTACCGCGGGCCGTGCGCGACGAGGGCGACGGCACCCGCCTCGAGCCGGATCCGGGTGCCCGCGCCGGTGACCCACGCGGTGCCGCGGTCGACGGCGATCGCGGTGAGCGGCGCTCGGTCGTCGATGTCCACGGACCACGGCGCCGCCATTGACAGGCGCAGCGAGAACAGGCCGTGCGCGCGGAGGCCGGACACCATCCGGAACAGCGGGTCCACTTCGCCAGATTAGACGAATGCGTATGGATTCGGGGGTCTGAACCATGGAAAACGCCAGTGGCGGCCGCGATCCTTGAACCATGCCACTCAAACTCCTCCTCGGATCGGCGGCCCTGCTCAGCGGGGTGCTGGCCGGCTTCTACTTCGCCTATGCCACCGTCATCACCGCCCAGCGCGCCGTCCCCGACGGTGCCGAGGCCATGCGCCGGATGAACATCGCGGTCGAGCGGCCGCCCTTCCTCGCGGTCTTCCTGCTGGCCCCGCTCCTCGCCGTGATCGCGGCGATCTGGCTCGTCGTCGCGGGCGAGTTCGACGCCCGGACGGTGGCCGGCGTGCTCGGTGCGGTGTGCGCGGTCGCGGCCCTGGTGCTGACGATCGCGATCAACGTGCCGCTCAACCAGCGCCTGACCGCCGGCACCGTGGAGTGGGTGGAGTACGCCCGCACCTGGGGGAAGTGGAACGTCGTGCGCACCTGGTTGTGCGTCGTCGGCGCGGTCGGCCTAGTGCTCCCGGCCCTGCGGTGAGCCGTCGGGAACCCGCTCTTGATACATTCCTTTAAACGAATGTATGCTGGTGGCTATGACCACAACTCTTGAACGCATCGTCGCCGCATCGCCGTCTCGCGTCTGGGAACTCTGGACCACTCCGGCCGGGATCTCCGCATGGTGGGCCCCGGAGGGCTTCCGCACCGACGTCACCCGTCTCGATCTCCGGCCCGGCGGCGAACTCTCCTACACGATGACCGCGATCGCACCCGAACAGGTCGCCTTCATGGAGCAGAACGGCCTGCCGCTCGCTACGCGGTCCGTCAAGTACTTCGCCGAAGTCCACGAACCGTCGCGCCTGTCCTACCGGTCCGTCATCGACTTCGTTCCCGGCCGCGACCCCTACGAGCACCTGACCGTCGTCGAGCTCCACCGCGACCCGGCCGGCACGCGCGTGGTCATGCACGTCGAGCCCATGCACGACGACGTGTGGACCGAACGGCTCGTCGTGGGCCGCGGGAACGAGCTCGACAACCTCGTCGCCCTGGTCGCAGCGGAGTGACGGAGGGACTGCAGCGAGCGCTCGCGGCGGTCGCCGAGCCCACTCGGTTCCGGATCGTCGGCCTCCTCGCGGAACACCCGCGAACCGTCTCCGACGTTCAGGCGGCGATCGGCGCGCGGCAGCCACAGACCACCAAGCACCTTCAGGTCCTCGAGGCCGCGGGGGTCGTCCGGGTGCACAAGCTCGGGCGCCGGCGAGTGGCGCGGATCGACCGCGCGATGATGCGGCGGCTGGCCGAGTACTTCGCCGCGCTCGCGGTCACCGGCGAAGACGACACGGCGCTCGAACGGTACGCGTTCGCGATCGCTGCGGAGGACCGCGGCGAGGGCATCCGCGCGGTCGCCCTCGACCGTGTCGTTGATGCGCCCATCGAGCGGGTGTGGGCCGCGTGGACCGATCCTGAGTGTGCCGCGACGTGGTGGGCGCCCAGGCATTTCGCCGTCGAGGACGTCGCCGTGGCGCCGACGCCGGGCGCGCCCGTCCGGCTCGTCCTCCGGGAGGGCGGCGGTGCACGGTACGTCTCCGAGGGGCAGGTCGTCGAGGCTGCGGCACCGCGCCGTCTCGTCTTCACTCTCGCGCCCGTCGACGCCGACGGCGTCCCGTACTTCGCCGCGCGACACACCGTCGTCCTGAGCGGTGGTGCGGCGACGACCCTCGCCCTGACGATTCACGTCACCGACGTCCGCGAGGGGGCCGCGCCCATGGTCGCCGGGCTCGAACCAGGGTGGGGGCAGTTACTCGACGCGCTCGCCGCGATGGTCGTGGAGTGAACCGCAGGTTCGGCATCGTCGGGCCCGGATCCCCGCAGGTAGGGCAACCTAACCCGGACCGGCGTCAGGCCGGGGAATACTCTCGATACGTGACTTCGAACAGCCCCGAATTCATCTATTCCGACCTGCTGCCCATCGGCCCCGATACGACGCCGTACCGGCTCGTCACGGCCGAGGGTGTGGAGACCTTCGAGGTCGACGGGCAGAAGTTCCTCAAGGTCGCGCCCGAGGCGCTGCAGCAGCTGACCGCGGAGGCGATGCACGACATCAGCCACTACCTGCGGCCCGCGCACCTGCAGCAGCTGCGGAAGATCATCGACGACCCCGAGGCGTCGGGCAACGACCGCTTCGTGGCGCTCGACCTGCTCAAGAACGTCAACATCTCCGCGGGCGGCGTGCTGCCGATGTGCCAGGACACCGGCACCGCGATCGTCATGGGCAAGAAGTCCGAGGGCGTGCTGACCGGCGTGGACGACGGGGAGTGGGTCTCGCGCGGCGTGTACGACGCGTACACCAAGCTCAACCTGCGCTACTCGCAGAACGCGCCGATCACCATGTACGAGGAGAAGAACACCGGCACCAATCTGCCGGCCCAGGTGGAGATCTACGCCACCGAGCAGGGGCCGAAGGGGCCGGAGTACAAGTTCCTGTTCATGGCCAAGGGCGGCGGCTCGGCCAACAAGTCGTTCCTGTTCCAGGAGACGAAGGCGATCCTCAACCCGGACCGCATCCTCACGTTCCTCGACGAGAAGATCCGCTCGCTGGGCACCGCGGCCTGCCCGCCGTACCACCTCGCGATCGTCATCGGCGGCACGTCCGCCGAGTTCGCGCTCAAGACCGCGAAGTACGCCTCGGCGCACTACCTCGACGAGCTCCCCGAGACCGGCTCGATCTCGGCGCACGGCTTCCGCGACAAGGAGTTGGAGGAGAAGGTCTTCGAGCTCACCCAGTCCTTCGGCATCGGCGCTCAATTCGGCGGCAAGTACTTCTGCCACGACGTGCGCGTCGTGCGCCTGCCCCGGCACGGCGCCTCGCTGCCCGTCGCGATCGCGGTGTCCTGCTCGGCCGACCGTCAGGCTCTCGGCAAGATCACGGCCGACGGCGTCTTCCTCGAGCAGCTGGAGACCGATCCGGCGCAGTACATGCCGGATGCCGGTGTGGCGGAGGACATCGAGGGCGGCGCGGTCGTCGAGATCGACCTGAACCGGCCGATGCCCGAGATCCTCGCCGAGCTGTCGAAGTACCCGGTGAAGACCCGCCTGTCGCTGACCGGCCCGCTGGTCGTCGCGCGCGACATCGCGCACGCCAAGATCAAGGACCTGCTCGACTCGGGTCAGCCCATGCCGCAGTACCTCAAGGACCACCCGGTCTACTACGCCGGTCCCGCGAAGACGCCGGAGGGCATGGCGTCGGGCTCCTTCGGGCCGACGACGGCGGGCCGCATGGACAGCTACGTCGACCAGTTCCAGGCCGCGGGCGGCTCGATGATCATGCTGGCCAAGGGGAACCGCTCCAAGCAGGTCACGCAGGCCTGCGATACGCACGGCGGCTTCTACCTCGGCTCGATCGGTGGCCCCGCCGCCCGGCTGGCGCTCGACTGCATCAAGTCGCAGGAGATCATCGAGTACCCCGAGCTCGGCATGGAGGCCGTGTGGAAGATCGAGGTCGAGAACTTCCCCGCGTTCATCGTGGTCGACGACAAGGGCAACGATTTCTTCACCGATCCGTCGGGTGAGGTCGCCCTGCCGCTCAGCGGGATCCGGGTGCGCTCGAAGGAGCGGTAGGTCGTCCGGCGCACCGTTGCCGGGTTCGACGGTGCGCTGCTCTTCCCGTCAGGCGGGCCGCAGGATCGACACGGCGAAATCGGCTCCGTCGTGCCAGGGCTTGACGTCCCAGGTTGCCAGGCGCAGATCGGTCCGCAGCCCGGCTTCGGCGGCGTGGGCGTCCAGCTGATCCGGCGTGAGCCCGCGGTTCGTGTGGAAGCCGACGATCGCGAATCCGTCTGGCGTGAGGTGCTTCCGGAAGTTCGCGAGCACCGTCGTCTCGGTGCCCTCCGCGACGAAGACCAACACGTTCCCGGCGCAGACGATCGCGTCGAAGGTGCCGTCGAGGTCCAGCTCCGCGAGGTCCTGCACCAGCCAGCGCGGGCCCGGATGATCCTCCTGCGCAGCGGCGATGAGCTTCGGGTCGACGTCCACGCCGGTCACGTCGTGGCCCACGGAGTGCAGATACCCGCCGATCCGGCCCGGCCCGCAGCCGGCGTCCAGGATCCGCGACTCGCGGGCCACCATCGCGTCGACGAGGCGCCCTTCACCCGCGAGGTCCGCGCCCTCCCGCGCCATCGTCCGGAAACGCTCGATGTACCACTCGCTGTGGCCTTCCTTGGTGTCCGTGAACCAGCGCGGCGTGCTCATGCCGTCCAAGCTACCCGCAGGGGTTCGCGCCGATCGCGACGCCGTTGCGGAAGGTGCGCACGTACGCTCCGCCCCTGTGCTGCACCGCATAGCAGGCGGCCCCGAGGTCGTTGCCGTAGTCGATGTACGGCGTCTAGAACCGTTCGCCGTTCGCGTCGACCGCGTTGATCGAGCCGCAGGTGAGCGCTCCGCTGCAGCAGTAGTGCGCGGTGGGCCCGGCTGGCGATGAGGGCGCGCAGCGAGGGGTTGCTCTCTTCGATCGAGACGAGGGCCAGGATGTACCGCTCCGCCTACCGCGACGGGCCCCGGGGGACGAGTGTTGTTCGGCTGAGAGCACCTCGATCAGTTCCCTGCGGTTTCGGCGGCGCCGACCTGCGATTCGGCCGCCGAAACCGCAGGGAATCGATCGTGCGACGCGCCACACGGATCTACTACGCGCGGTAGTGGGTAGGGTCGAGGAATGAGCGACATCATCGACCGGATCGGAACCGCCCCGATCGCCGCCGCGGGACTCGTGGGCGGCTACTACGTCGCCCGGGAGACCGGGATCCGCCCGCTCGGCGGCGTCGTGCTCGCGGCGGCGGGTGCCGCGGCCGGCCAGGGCTGGTACGCCAAGGCCGGTGCGGGGACGGCAGCCGCGCTCGGCGCGGTCTACCTGGGCGGATTCGGTGCGTCGCACCCGCTGGCGAAGAAGATCGGCGCGTGGCCGTCGGTACTCACCGTCGCGGCGATCGCCGCGGGCGCGTCCTACGTGCTCGTCGATCGTCGCTGACCCGAGGTGCCCGGGTCCGGCGACGGGCTATCCTCAGCGGGTGAGATTGAGAACAAGTTTCACCGTAGCGACCTGTGTAGCCGGCCTCCTGACCGCGGGCTGCGGCGCACAGGCGGCACCGTCGAACGAGACGCACCCGGGCTCGCACAGCGTCGAGGCCACAGCGGCCACGGCCTCGTCGCTCACCGTGGCGGAGGACGCGGGCTCCACGCCCACCGGCACCCCGCTCTACGCCCGCCTGGCCAGCTCCAGCGCCGTCGGCGACACGGGCCAGGCCCTCACCGCGACCCTCGCGGGCAAGACCTATCGCAGCGCGACGGGGATCTGGATCGGCTGCGAGGGCACCGCGGCGACCGCTGTCTACCGGCTCGGCGGCGAGTTCACGAAGCTCACGGGCGTCCTGGGCCTCCAGCCGCACACCCCGAGGGGCCTACGGGTGCGCGTCTCGTTCATCGTCGACGGCGCGACGAAGCTGGCCGCCACCCTCGTGCGCGACGACGCGCCGCAGACCCTCTCGATCCCGCTCGACGGTGCCCGGTCGGTCACCGTCTCCGCCCTCGCGACCGACGGTGAGTGCGCGCCCGCCCCGGCGCCCTACGGCGCCATCGGCGCGGCGAGCCTCACCTGATCGTCCGAACCCGGCGGCCGCAGTCTCACCTGACCCGGTCGACGTTGGCCATCGCCAGCACGTCGAGCCGCCGGTCCAGCTCCTCGAGAGTCAGCTTCTCGCCGATGAGCCCGCGGTCGATGACGGTCTGCCGGATCGTCTTCCCCTCCTTCAGCGCCTGCTTGGCGACCGCGGCGGCCTCCTCGTAGCCGATGAGCGAGTTGAGCGGCGTCACGATCGACGGCGACGACTCGGCGAGCGTGCGCAGCCGGTCCTCGTGCGCGACGAGCCCCTCGATGCAGCGGTCCGCGAACAGCCGGGAGACGTTGGCCAGCAGCGCGATCGACTCGAGCACGTTGCGGGCCATCATCGGGATGTAGACGTTGAGCTCGAAGGCGCCGTTGCCGCCGCCCCAGGCCACCGCGGCGTCGTTGCCGATCACCTGCGCGGCCACCTGCGTCACGGCCTCGGGCAGCACCGGGTTCACCTTGCCGGGCATGATCGAGCTGCCGGGCTGCAGGTCCGGCAGGGCGAGCTCGCCGAGGCCGGTGAGCGGGCCGGAGCCCATCCAGCGCACGTCGTTGGCGATCTTGGTGAGCGAGACCGCGATCGTGCGCAGCGCGCCCGAGAGCTCGACGAGACCGTCGCGCGCCGCCTGCGCCTCGAAGTTGTCCTTCGCCAGCCGGATGTCCTCGACTCCCGTGAGCCGCACCAGCTCGGCCACCACGAGCGAGCCGAAGCGCTCCGGCGCGTTGAGGCCCGTGCCCACCGCGGTGCCGCCGATGGGCACCTCGCCGACGCGGGGGAGCGTGGCCCGCACCCGCTCGACGCCGGCCTCGACCTGCCGGGCGTAGCCCCCGAACTCCTGGCCGAGCGTCACGGGCACGGCGTCCATGAGGTGCGTGCGGCCGGACTTGACCACCTCGCGCCACGAATCGGCCTTCGCCGCCAGCGCCGCCTGCAGGTGCTCCAGCGCGGGGATCAGGGTGGTCACGGCCGCCTCGGTGGCCGCGACGTGCGTCGCGGTGGGGAAGGTGTCGTTCGACGACTGCGACATGTTCACGTCGTCGTTGGGGTGCACCTGCACGCCGGCGCGTCCGGCCAGCGAGGCGATCACCTCGTTGGCGTTCATGTTCGAGCTGGTGCCGGAGCCGGTCTGGAAGACGTCGATCGGGAACTGGTCGTCGTGCAGCCCGTCGGCGATCTCCTGCGCGGCGGCGATGATCGCCGCGGCCTTCTCCGGCGCCAGCAGTCCCAGGTCCTGATTCACCTGCGCCGCAGCGGCCTTCAGGAGCCCCATGGCACGGATCTGTGCGCGTTCGAGCGGGCGGAAGCTGATCGGGAAGTTCTCGACGGCGCGCTGCGTCTGCGCCCGCCACAGCGCGTTCACCGGCACCCGGACCTCGCCCATGGTGTCGTGCTCGATGCGGTACTCGGTCTCCGGGGTATCAGCGGTGTTAGCCATACCTTAGAAACCTACTCGGGCCCCGGGATCATTCCCAGGGCCCGAGGAGAAGATCACTCTCAGTCGAAGATCTGCGCGTAGGTCTTCAGCTTCGTCAGGCGGTGCGTCGCGTCCACCGTGCGGACCGTGCCCGACTTGCTGCGCATGACGATCGACTGCGTGGTCGCGCCGTCGGCGCGGTACTTGACGCCCCGCAGCAGGTCGCCGTCGGTCACGCCGGTCGCGGCGAAGTAGACGTGGTCGCCGCGCACGAGGTCGGTGGTGCCGAGGACCTGGTTCGGGTCGATGCCCAGGTCGGCGAGGCGCTGCTTCTCGACGTCGTTCGACGGCGCCAGGGTGCCCTGGATCTCGCCGCCCATGCAGCGGAGCGCCGCCGCGGCGATGATGCCCTCGGGGGTGCCGCCGATGCCGACGAGGATGTCGGTCTTGGCCTCGGGGCGGGCGGCGGCGATGGCGCCGGCCACGTCACCGTCGGAGATGAGGCGCACGATCGCGCCGGTCGCGCGGATGTCGGCGATGAGCTGCTCGTGCCGGGGGCGGTCCAGCACCGTCAGCGTGACGTCGGTGACCTTGATGCCCTTGGCCTTGGCGACCTTGGCGATGTTGTCCGCGATGGGCGCCTGGATGTCGATGACGCCGGCGGCCTCGGGGCCCACGGCGATCTTGTTCATGTAGAAGACGGCCGAGGGGTCGTACATGGCGCCGCGCTCGGCGACCGCGAGCACGGCGATCGAGCCGGGCATGCCCTTGGCCATCAGGGTCGTGCCGTCGACGGGGTCCACGGCGACGTCGGTCGACGGGCCGAAGCCGTTGCCCACCTCTTCGCCGTTGTAGAGCATGGGCGCCTCGTCCTTCTCGCCCTCGCCGATCACGACCACGCCGCTCATCGACACTGTGGAGACCAGCTGGCGCATCGCGTCCACGGCCGCGCCGTCGCCCGACTCCTTCTGGCCGCGCCCCACCCAGCGGCCCGCGGCGAGCGCGCCGGCCTCCGTCACGCGGACCAGCTCCATGGCCAGGTTGCGGTCCGGCGCGATGGGGTTCTTCTCAGCGTGGGTATCGGACATGGATTCCTCCGGATCTCGATGCGCGCGGGTGGGCGCGGCGGGCCTCGCTCGATTCTTCCATGCCCTATCGGTCGGCGACGGGGCCGGTCGGGCCGCGGCCCGTCGCGCCATGCCCGCCTCCACCGCCGGACGTCGCGCGCGGGATACTGGACGACGTGGCTGACAAACCCCGGATCCTGCAGAACCGTCGCGACATGGTGCTCACGATGGTTCCGCTGCTCGCCCTGTGCCTGATCGTGCTGTTCGCGTCCGGCAACTTCAAGCTGGGCTTCGGCGCCGACCCCAAGGACGAGACGGTCGAGCCGATCAACCCGAAGGGCGTCTTCCAGGTGTCGGCGGACACGCTCGGCTTCCCGGTGCGGATGCCCGGCGGCGCGGGCGTGGTCGACGGGGTGCCGGAGGGCTGGAAGGCCACCGCGACTCGCGACGACGACGTGGTGGGCGGCACGGTCTTCTCCGTCAACTACGTGACGCCCGAGAAGAACTCGCTGCAGCTCTCGCAGTCCGGCTCGCCCGTCGAGGCGGTGCTCGAGTCCGTGTACGGAGCGAAGGCGAAGCCCTCGGGCACCGTCCCCGTCGAGGGGCGGACCTGGGACGTGTACGGCCCGAACGACAAGAACCGCAGCGCCTGGGTGCTGCAGGTCGACGGTGCCGTCCTCGTCGTCTTCGGCGGCGGCACCGTGCCGCGGTTCACCGAGCTGGCGGCGGCGGTCCAGTCGCAGCAGCCGCTGCCGCGGTCGGCGGCCCCGGCCCCGGCCGCGCCCCGGTAGGCAGCGGCCCGTCCGCTCACTCCTCGGCTGCGATCGCCTTCTCGATGCGCTCCCGCGCGCCCGCGAGGTGCTCCTCGCAGCGCTTGGCGAGCGCCTCGCCGCGCTCCCACAGGTTCAGCGATTCGTCCAGGTCGATCCCGCCCTGCTCCAGCAGCTTCACCACCACCGCGAGTTCGTCGCGGGCCTGCTCGTAGCCCAGCTCTGCCACCGGTGTCTCGTCGCTCATGCCTCATCCTCGGTTCGTACGGAGATCTTCGTCACGCCCATGACGGCTGCGCTGGCGGCACCGTCGGGCAGCCGGACCCGCAATTGCGAGCCGGGCGCGAGTTCGTCGATGCCGCGGACCACGGGGTTCTCGCCGTCCGGCGTCACCTTCTGCACCACGGCGTAGCCGCGGGCCATCGTCGCGGCGGGCCCGAGCGACGTGAGCCGCGCGGCCAGGTGCGCGGTCCGCTCGGATTCCCGTTCGACGGTGCGCCGCACGTCCCGCCGGACGTCGCGCAGCAGCCGCGCGACATCGTCGGCGCGGTCGTCGACGAGGCGTAGCGGGTGCGCGAACACCGGTCGCGACCGCAGCGCGTCCAGCGTGTGCTCCTCCCGGCGCACCCACCCGCGCAGTGCCGCCGCCGCGCGCCCGCGCAGCTCGGCGATCCGTTCCAGCTCGGCGACCACGTCGGGCACCACGCGCTTGGCGGCGTCGGTCGGCGTCGCGGCGCGCACGTCGGCGGCGAAGTCGCAGAGCGGGTTGTCGGGCTCGTGGCCGATGGCCGAGACGATGGGGGTGCGGGCGGCGTGCACGGCGCGGCACAGCGTCTCGTCGGAGAAGGGCAGCAGATCCTCCACGCTGCCGCCGCCGCGCGCCATGATGATGACGTCGACCTCGGGGTCGGCGTCCAGGGCGCGCAGGGCCGCCACCAGCTGCGGAACGGCCGTCGGCCCCTGCACGGTGGCGTACTCGGCGCGGATCCGCACGTCGGGCCAGCGGCCCTCGGCGATCGACCGTACGTCGCGCTCGGCGGCGCTGGCCCGCGCGGTCACGAGTCCGACGGTGCGCGGCAGGAAGGGGAGGGGCCGCTTGAGCCGCGGGTCGAACAGGCCTTCGGCGTGCAGCAGCTGACGCAGCCGCTCGATGCGGGCGAGCAGCTCGCCCACGCCCACGGCGCGGATCTCGGTGATCCGCAGCGAGAGGCTGCCGCGCCCCGTCCAGTAGGTGAACTTGCCGCGCACGATGACCTGCGTGCCCTCGTTGAGCGGCACCTCGGAGCGGTCGAGCACGGCCGGCAGGCACGTGACCTGCACCGAGACGTTCGCCGACGGGTCGCGCAGCGTGAGGAAGGCCGTCCCCCCGCCGCGGCGGTTGAGCTGGGTGATCTGGCCTTCGACCCACACCTCGCCGAGGCGGTCGATCCACTGCGCGATCTTCATGGAGACCACGCGCACCGGCCACGGGTGCTCCGCGCTCGACGGGCCGCCCGCGCCGCCGGTCGCGCTGGTCGAAGCCGGTCCGGTCACCGCGTGATGCGGTTCTCGAGCATCGTCAGGAACGGGGGCCGGGCCTTGTGGCCGCGTTCGTACTCGACGAGGGACTCCACCTCGGGCGTGGTCAGGCCGGGCAGCCGCCCGCGCAGCTGCGCGAGCGTCAGCTCGGGGTAGTCGATGCGGACAGCCGCGGCGGGCAGGTCGTCGGGCGTCTCGGCGGGCGCCGCCGGGTCCGACGGTGCCGGGGCGGGGGAGCTGTACAGCGCGTACCGACCCGCGCCCGCCGGTGCCTCTTCCGCAGCGGGCTGCTCGTCCGCGGCCGGCGGGGCGGTGGCGACCGAGGCGCCCGAAGCGGCGTCCTCGGCGTGCGCGGCAGCGTTGGCCGGCGCGGCCTCGGGCGAGGCGGCGGGAGCGGTGGCCGGCCGGACCTCGCCGTAGGCGGGCCGTGCGACGGGCAGATCGACGTCGACGTCCTCGTCGTCGTCGAAGGTGGCCCACGCCGCCTGTTCCTCCTCCTTGGCGGGGAAGACGGCCTCGAGTGCGCGGTCGCCGCGGATGGCGAGGTCGGCGAGGTCCTGCTGGACGTGGATGAAGGCCTGCGCGGACTTGCTGCCCAGGGTGAGCGGGGCGCTCACGGCGCCCCCGACGATCTCCTGGCCCTTCTCGGCGGCGAGGGCGACGGCCCCGACGGCGACGCGGACCACGAACGGTAAACGGCTCATGTGTCCAGGGTGCCTCATCGGGCCCACCGGCACACCGCCAGGTGCCGTAGCCTGGAGGCATGAGTTCTGGCAAGCGTGTCCTGCTGGCCGAGCCGCGTGGCTACTGCGCGGGCGTCGACCGTGCGGTGGAAACGGTCGAGAAGGCCCTCGAGAAGCACGGCGCCCCGGTGTACGTGCGCAAGGAGATCGTGCACAACCGGCACGTCGTGGAGACGCTGCAGGACAAGGGCGTGATCTTCGTGGACGAGACCGACGAGGTGCCCGAGGGCTCGCTCCTGGTCTTCTCCGCGCACGGCGTCTCGCCGGCGGTGCACGAGGGCGCAGCGCAGCGCAGCCTGCGCACCATCGACGCGACGTGCCCGCTGGTCACCAAGGTGCACCAGGAGGCCAAGCGCTTCGCCCGCGACGACTTCGACATCCTGCTCATCGGCCACGAGGGGCACGAGGAGGTCGAGGGCACGGCCGGTGAGGCGCCGCAGCACGTGCAGCTCGTCGACGGGCCCGACGCGGTCGACAACGTGGTCGTCCGCGACGAGGACAAGCTCGTCTGGCTCTCGCAGACCACCCTCTCCGTCGACGAGACGATGGAGACGGTCCGCCGGCTGCGGGAGAAGTTCCCGAAGCTGCAGGATCCGCCGAGCGACGACATCTGCTACGCCACCCAGAACCGGCAGGTCGCCGTGAAGGCGATGGCCCCGGAGTGCGATCTGGTGATCGTCGTGGGCTCGCGGAACTCGTCGAACTCGGTGCGCCTGGTCGAGGTGGCGTTGCAGGCCGGTGCCCGGGCCGCGCACCTCATCGACTTCGCCCGCGAGATCGATCCGGCATGGCTCGACGGCGTGGAGACCGTCGGCATCACCTCCGGCGCGTCGGTGCCCGAGATCCTGGTCAAGGGCGTCGTCGAGTACCTCGACGGCGAGGGCTTCCACGACGTCAAGCCCGTCACCACCGCGAACGAGACGCTCGTCTTCGCGCTCCCGCGCGAGCTGCGGCCCCGCGCCAAGGCCTGACCGCACCTCCGAGGACGAAGGGCGCGCCACCGGATCCGGTGGCGCGCCCTTCGTCGCGTGCTGTGGGGGGAGTCAGTCCTTGTAGCGGTGCCGGCGGATCGGCCGCGGCTCCTCCGCGGGCTCGGCGAAGTCGTCGCGGAAGTTGGTCTCCACCGGTGCGTCCTCGCTCAGCGGCCGGTAGCGCGGGGGCCGGTAGTGCTCGTAGCGCCCCGGGTTCGACGGTGCGTCGCCGCGGCGGGCGGTCCGCTCCTCGCCGGTGAGGCTGGGCAGGTCCGGCTGCGCGGCGCGGCTGCCGGAGATGCGAGGCAACGACGCGAAGTCGTCGCGCGGGATCCGCGGCCGCTGCCGCTCGGCGCGGGGCGTCGCGGGCTCCATACCGCGGGCGCGGTCGATGTCGCCGGCCTCACGCCGGTAGTCGCGCGAGTCAGCGGGGGCGGCGGCCCTTCCGACGGGGACGTCCGCGCGGCCCTCCGCGCTGCGCGGGGTGCGCCATCGGGGCTGCGGATCGCCGATCCGGCGCCGCTCGTCGTCGTGCCGCAACTCCCGCGAGTCGTGGATGCCGGGGCGGGGCCGGTCGCCCTGCGCGACAGCAGGACGGGGCCGGGCACCGCGTGGCATCGCCCGACCGTCGTCGGCGGGGCGCCGGGGCATCGACGGCCGCGGGATCTGGCCGGAATCCGGCCGGACCACGCGGTTGATCTGGGTGGCGGGGGCGCCGGCATCGCGCGCGGCGATCTCCTCGCGGGTCCGCGCGAGGCGCGCCGCCGAATCCCGGCGCTGTTCGTCCCGCTGCACCTCGCTGCGGCGGAGCTCGCGACGGGGGTCCTCGCGGCGCGCGGCCGAACTGCGGCCCCGGGCGGCGGTGTCGGCCGCGGCGGAGGCCGGCTCGCGGCGGTCCGCGCGATCCCGGACGGCGCGGCTGGACCGGTGCGCGGTCGCCCGGCTCTGGTGCCGCTCGGACCGGCCGGTGCCGTCGCCGGCGAGGGCTGCGGCGCCGACAGCACCGGCGGCGGGCTCAGGACGCAGGCGGGCGAAGGCCGCGCGGATCCGGTCGCCGATCGGCAGGCCGGCGGATGCGGCGGCGGCGGGCTTCTTCGCTGCGGCGGCACCTGCGGCGGCGCCCGCGGCCGCGGCGGCAGCGGGCTTCGCGGTGCCCGGCTTCGCCGCACCGGCCTTGACGGCGCTCTTGGCGGCGGACGTCTTCGCCCCCGACGCCGCGCTGCTGCGCTGCGCGCTGCGAGCGGTCGCGGTGAGTGAGCGGTACTGCAGCAGGCGCGCGCCGCCGATGACCAGCACGATCACCGTGGTCCAGAACATCCACGGGAACAGCGAGATCATGGGGAACAGCACGTCGGTGAGGATCTGGCTGGTCTTGCGCGGGCTCGGAAGGGAGAACCAGCGATAGAGGGGGATCGCGGTGGCGATGATGAGGGGCGGCTGGACCATCGCGGTGAACAGGGCGCGGTTGCGTACCGCGAGCACGGCCACGACGGCGCCCACGGCCATGGCGAGCACGCCGGCGTTCGCGCCCGCGAACTCACCCGAGGCGAGGGCGCCCGCCGCGGTGAAGACCAGCATGGTCAGGACAGCGCCCCACCACGGCAGTCCGGGCACCGTCGCGAGCACGGAACGCTCGTCGACCGGTACCTGGGAGCGGGACGGTTGGAACTTCGACACAGGTGAACCGTACCGGTTAAGGCTGTGAGAACCGAGAATCTGCCGCCGTGGGGACGGCCCGCGGCGCGCGGTCGAGCTCCAGCGGATCCTCGCGGGAACCGTCGGGAAGGGAGTCGAGGTCGGCCAGGCGGCGCGCGGTGACGCCCACCCGCGCGTTGTAGGAGCCGACCGTGGCGTTGAACGCCTCCACGGTCCTGCCCAGCGCCGTACCCAGTGAGGAGAAGTGGCTGTTGAGGACGTCGAACCGCTCGTTCAGTTCGCGGCCGAGGGCCTGGATGCGCGCGGCGTCCTCGCCGAGCGCGTGCTGTCGCCAGCTCAGCGCGACGGCGCGCAGCATCGCGACGAGGGTTGTGGGTGTGGCGAGCACCACATTCCGGTCGAGGGCGAACTCGAGCAGCTCGGGGTCGGCCTGGAGGGCGGCGTCGAGGAAGGCCTCGGCGGGCACGAACATCACCACCAGCTCCGGCGAGCCGACGGCTTCCCAGTACCGCTTGCCCGCCAGCTGCACGACGTGGGAGCGGAACCGGCGGGCGTGATCGGCGAGGAGGGCGGCGTGCTCCGCGGGCGGCGCCTCGAGCAACTGCAGGTAGGCGTCCAGCGGCACCTTCGCGTCGACCGCCAGGTCGCGGCCGCCCGCCATGTGGACCACGACGTCCGGCCGCACCCGTGTGTCCCCGACCGCGCCGCCCACCTGGGTGGAGAAGTCGCAGTGCCGGCTCAGCCCGGCCAGCTCCACCACCCGCTCGAGCTGCAACTCGCCCCAGCGGCCGCGCACCGTGGACGACTTCATCGCCGAGCGCAGCGTGGCGGTCTCCGCGCGCAATGCCTCACTCGTGCGCGCGACGGTGCCGATCTGTTCCCGCAGCCCCGCGAAGGCCGCGACCCGGCTGCGCTCGGCGACGGCGAACTCGTGGCCCAGGGATTCCAGGGTCTGCCGCAGTGGCGCGAGCAGCGCGTTCACCGGTCCGGCCACTGCGTCGGGTGGCGGGCCGGCACCGTCGGACCGGCCGGGCGGCGCGGGCAGGGACCGGGCCAGGAGGATCCCGACGGCGCCGCCGACCAGCAGCGCCAGCAGCGCGACGATCAGATGCGAGAGGTCCATGGCGTCAGCATGGCCGCCCCCACTGACAAGTTTCAGGCCGTCTCGGCCGGGGCTTCGTTCGCCGGCTCCGCCGCGGGCGTCGCGGGCTTGCGCCGGAACTTGTCCCAGAAGCTGGGCTTCGGCTCCTCCTCGGGCGGCGGCGTCTCGCCGGTCTCCTCGTCGACGAGCTCTCCGAGGTATCGGAACAGCACCGCGATGGCCGCCGCGACGGGCACGGCGAGGAACGCGCCGATGATGCCGAACTGAGTGCTGCCGAAGGCGATCGCGAGCAGGACGATCGCGGGGTGCAACTGCATGGAGCGCGACTGCAGGATCGGCGAGAGCACGTTGCCCTCGAGCTGCTGCACCGCGATGACCACCGCGAGCACCGCGAGCGCCGTGCCGAAGCCGTTGGTCACCAGCGCCACGACCACCGCCAGTGCGCCGGCGACGAACGCACCCACGATCGGGATGAAACCGCCCAGGAACGTGATCACGGCCAGCGCGCCCGCGAGGGGTACCTGCAGGATCACCAGGCCGAGGCCGATGAAGAGGGCGTCGATGAAGCTGACGACCGCCTGCGTGCGGATGAAGCCGCCCAGCGTGGCCCAGATGCGGCTGAGCAGTTCGGCGAAGTGCTCCGAGACCGGCGTGCCCGAATGCCGCTTGAGCCACGGCATGAACTTGTCGCCGTCCTTGAGGAAGAAGAAGGTCAGCATCGCGACCATCACGATCGCCACCACGAAGGAGCCCGCGGCGCTGACGCCGGTGAAGACGCCCGTCGCGATGGTCTCGGCGCTCTCCTGCAGCTTCTTGGTGATCGAGGTGACGAACTTGCTGATCTGCTCGTCCTGCAGGTTCAGCGGCGGGCCCTGCGCCCACTTCTGCACCTTGCCGACACCCTCGACGGCGCGATCGGCGATCTCCTTGGACTGCCCGCCGATGGACGGGGCGATGGCGCCGATGATCCCGCCGAGCAGGCCCAGCGAGAGCAACAGCACGAGCGCGGTGGCGAGCGCGGGCGGCAGCCCCTTGCTCCGCAGCCAGCGCACCGGCGGCCACAGCACCGTGCAGAGAAGAATTGCCAGCAGCACGGGCAGCAGGATCGACCAGAACTCGCCGATCACCCAGCTGAGCACGAACAGCAACGCCGCGACCGCGACGGTCCGCCAGCTCCAGGTGGCCAGCCAGCGGCCGGCCTCGCCATAGACCTCGCTGCGGGTCTTCTTGCCCGGCGGCGGGGTCGTCGTCTCTTCGCTCACGTCGCGATCGTATGTGCCTCGTGCGCCAACAGCCACTCCTTCACGGCGAGTCCCCACCGGAATCCGCCCAGGGAGCCGTCCAACCGCAGCACCCGGTGGCAGGGGACGAACAGTGCCGCCGCGTTGCGGGCACAGGCCATCGCCGCGGCCCGGACCGCCGCCGGCCGGCCGGACAGGTCGGCGTACTCCGTGTACGTCACGGGCCGCCCGGGTTCGACGGTGCGCAGCACGTCCCAGGCGTGCTCGACGAAGGCGCCGGAGCGCTGGCGCACGACGATGTCGTCGATCGCGGCCACCTCGCCGGCGTGGAAGGCCGCGACGGCCCGAGTGACGGCGCCGAGCTCGGCGCGCTCGTCGACGGCGGTGGGCCGCAGCGTCGTGTGGATGACGGGCAGTAGGTCGCCGGGGTCCGCGGTCCAGCCCGAGGCGAGGACGGCCCCGTCGGCGTCGACGACGGCGGTGAAGGGCCCGGCGGGCGTGGCGACGGTGGCGAAGTGGGCGGTCACGGGGTGATCCTCCGGTCGGTGGTGAGCGAGTGGTTCCACAGGTGCAGGGAGACGTAGCTGCCCCACGGGCTCCACCGGTTCTCGGTGATGTCGAGCCCGAGGGCTTCCGCGCCCTTCACCACGACGAGGTCGGACGCGAGGAGGGTATCGGGGTCGGCGAGCAGGCGCATCGCCACGTAGTCGGCGGTCCACGGCCCGACTCCCTTGAGCCGCAGCAGCTCCGCGCGGGCCTCCTCCCGGGGCATGCCGCCGTGCAGCACGAGTCGCCCCTCGGCCAACTCGGCCGCGACGCCGAGGATCGCGGCGATCCGGGTCCGCGGGCCGGTGAGCACCTCGCCGCCCCGCTCGGCGACGGCGGCCGGGGTGGGGAAGGCGCGCCGCACCCTGCCCGACGGGTCGTCGACCTCCGCCCCGAGCGCCTCGACGAGCCTGGCCTGGTGCGTGGCCGCCGCGGCGATGGAGATCTGCTGCCCGATCATGGTGCGCAGCAGTAGCTCCGCGGGGTCGACGGTGCCGAACAGGCGGATGCCGGGCGTCGCGGCGACGAGCGCCGCCAGCTGCGGATCGGCACCGAGCGCCTCGTCCACGGCGGTGGGGTCGGCATCCAGGTCCAGCAGGTGCCGCAGCCGCGTCACCGCCGTCGACAGGTCGCTCATCGCGGCGAGCGACAGCGTGGCGCGCACGTACCCGTCCGGCGCGGAACCCAGGTCGACGGTGGCGATCCCGTTGCCGCCCGGCAGGCTCAGGACTCGGGCGTAGTGGTCACCGTCGGCGTACTCGAGGCCCGCCACGGCGTGCGCGGCGAGGAACCACCGCACCCAGCCGGTGGCGAACGGTCCGCGCAGCGCGAGCCGCAGGCTCAGTTCTCCGGTCGACGGTGCCGCCGGGTCGGGTCCGCGCTGCGCCCGTAGCTCCGACGGCGTCCGCGCGAAGACCTCGCGGATCGTGTCGTTGAACTGGCGGATCGATGTGAAGCCGGCGGCGAAGGCGATGTCGGAGAAGGGGAGCGGGGTTCCGGTGATGAGGATCCGGGCGGTGGTCGCGCGGTGTGCCCGCGCGAGTGCCAGCGGGCCCGCGCCGAGCTCGACGGTGAGGACCCGGGTGAGCTGCCGGGAGCTGTAGCCGAGCCGCGCGGCCAGGCCCGTCACTCCGGACCGGTCGACCACCCCGTCGGCGATGAGGCGCATGGCCCGCGCGGCGAGGTCGGATTCGAGGTTCCACCGGGGCGAGCCGGGCACCGCGTCCGGAAGGCACCGCCGGCACGCCCGATAGCCGGCGGCCTGCGCCGCAGCGGCCGTGAGATGGAAGCTCACGTTCTGCGCCTTCGGGGTGGTCGCGGGGCACGACGGACGGCAGTAGATGCCGGTGGTGGCGACGGCGGTGTAGAACTGGCCGTCGAACCGAGGGTCGCGCCCCGCGATCGCCCGGTAGCACCGGTCGAAGTCGAGGTGGGGTGAGCTGGTGGTCACGCCATCGACTCTGGCATCGCGCGGGCCCTCGCGCTAGCGGCTTTCGGACACCACCGTGGGCGGCGCCGGTCAGCAGCAGCGAGCCTGGACCGTCGCGCCGTCGTGGCGCGCCTTCCAGTACTCGCGCTCGGTCATCACCGGCTCGCCCGGATGCGTCGCGCGACGGTGCTCGACGTACCGCTGGTAGTGGTTGTCGCCCATGACGGAGCCCACGTACCAGCGGACCGCCTTCAGTGCCCGGATGATCGGGTCACTCCCAGGGCGTCCCATTGCTCCTGCACCTTCCTCTCCACGGCGGTGGGGATGAGGCCGCTCGGCGCGAACAGCTTGCTGGGCACCGGTTCCTCCTCGGTGAGGGGGCGGCCGTTGCCGGAGACGGTGCGGTAGATGGTCCACACGCCCATCACCACGACGACGAGCACCATGACCGCGAAGACGATCGACAGCGTGCCCTGGATGAAGGTGTTGCGCACCACCGCGTCGATGGCCTCCGGGGTCTTGGCGGAGCCGAACGACGACTTGCCGGCTTCGGCGGCGGCCTTGAAGTTGCTGTGCTGCTTCCAGTAGCCGACCGCCGGGTCGGAGCTGAAGATCTTCTGCCAGGAGGCGGTCATGGTCACGATGAGGTCCCAGACCAGCGGGATCGCGGGTATCCAGACCCACTTGTAGTAGCCCTTCTTGACCACCACCACGACGACCACGGTGAGCGCCATGGCGGCGAGCAGCTGGTTGGCGATGCCGAACAGCGGGAAGAGCGTGTTGATGCCGCCCAGCGGGTCGGTCACGCCCATGAGCAGGATGCTGCCCCACGCGGCGACGACCAGCAGCGAGGCGACCCAAGCCCCGACGCGCCAACTCGGATCCTTGAGCCGCCGGAACGGTCCGCCCAGGTTGCTGAGCGCGTCCGAGACCAGGAAGCGGGCGACGCGGGTGCCGGCGTCGACGGTGGTGAGGATGAACAGCGCCTCGAACATGATCGCGAAGTGGTACCAGAAGGACTTCATCGACGATCCGCCGAACACCTGGTGCAGCACCTCGGACATGCCGAAAGCGAGCGTCGGGGCGCCGCCGGTGCGGGAGACGATGGACTCCTCGCCGACGTCCTTCGCCGCCTGCGACAGTTGCTGTCCGGTCACCGGGTCGCCGCTCAGGCCCAACGAGTTCACGTACGTCGCCGCGGTCTCCGCGGTGCCGCCGGTCTTGGCGAGCGGCGCGTTCATGGCGAAGTAGAAGTGCTGGTTGATGATCGACGCGGTGATCAGCGCCATGATCGCGACGAAGGACTCGGTGAGCATGCCGCCGTAGCCGATCAGCCGCATCTGCCCCTCCTTCTCCAGCAGCTTCGGCGTGGTGCCGGAGCTGACCAGGGAGTGGAAGCCCGAGAGGGCGCCGCACGCGATGGTGATGAAGAGGAACGGGAACAGGGAGCCGGCGAAGACGGGGCCGTCGCCTCGGGTCGCGAAGTCGGAGAC
Organism: Tsukamurella hominis; assembly: GCF_965137015.1. NCBI lineage: Bacteria > Bacillati > Actinomycetota > Actinomycetes > Mycobacteriales > Tsukamurellaceae > Tsukamurella > Tsukamurella hominis. The sequence goes on from NZ_CBCRZG010000013.1 coordinate 110,470, forward strand.
CGCGGGCGCCTCCATGACAGGGCGGGCGATGACGATGCCGACGGCCAACAGCACGATGGTGCCGACCTTCATGAAGGTGGAGAGGTAGTCGCGCGGCGCGAGCAGCAGCCACACCGGGAGCACCGAGGCCGCGAAGCCGTAGATGATGATCGCCCAGCTCAGCTGGACCGGGGTGAGGGTGAACAGCTCCTTGCCCCAGCCGCTCTCGCCCACGTAGCGGCCGCCGATCACCGCGGCGAGCAGCAGCACGCAGCCGATCAGCGAGACCTCCGAGACCCGGCCGGGCCGGAGGATGCGCAGGTAGACGCCCATGAACAGGGCGATGGGGATGGTCGCTGCGATCGAGAAGACGCCCCAGGGGCTGTGGCCCAGCGCCTGCACCACGACGAGCGCGAGCACGGCGATGAGGATGGTCATGATCGCGGCGATGCCGATGATCGCGGCGGCCCCGCCGACGGGGCCGAGCTCGTCGCGGATCATCTGGCCCAGCGAGCGGCCGCGGCGGCGGTTCGCCACCCACAGCACGAGGTAGTCCTGGACGCAGCCGGCGACCAGGGCGCCGACGATGATCCAGATCGTGCCGGGGAGGTAGCCCATCTGCGCGGCGAGCACGGGCCCCACGAGCGGCCCGGCACCGGCGATCGCGGCGAAGTGGTGGCCGAACAGCACGCGCCGATCGGTGGGGAGGTAGTCGGTGCCGTTCTCCAGCACCTCCGCGGGCGTGGCGTGGTCGTCGCGGGGGCGCACGACCTTGAGTTCGATGAGCCGGGCGTAGAAGCGGTAGCCGACGACGTAGGTGCAGATGGCGGCGAGCACGAACCAGACCGCGTTGACGGATTCGCCGCGGGCGAGGGCGATCATCGCCCAGGCGATCGCGCCGACGAGGGCGATCACGCCGAAGATCACCTTGTGCTTGGTGGTGATCGGGCTGCGATCGATGACGGCGACGGGCGGCAGGTCCGGGTCCGTTCGGACGTAGGTGATGTCGCCGTCGGTCTCCGTGGTCGACGGAGCGGTGGGAGCTGACACGAGGCCTCCTGGGATGTTCACGCCACGGTGGTGGTTCGCAGGGAACATCGTTTCATCCGGGTGCCCGCGGGCGTCGCGGAATCGGCGCCTTGGTCGGAGCGGCGGAGGATCCGTGTCGGCGTGGGGCGCGATGCGGGGCTACCGCCGGAACATCTGATGTGTTTGCGCTTGCGTCCGAGATTTCGTCGTGTTTCATGGAGATGTGTCGACTATTGACATGCAAACATCCGATGTCTAATGTGACTCAGCACACAGGGTGGTCGGTTGTCCACACCTGACCGGAGGACGAAGGACGCCGCGCAGACGGCGCCGGATCGGGCGGTGAGTGCATGAGCGTGGAAGCGACGTCGCAGGACCCGGGCGCATCGGACGCGCGCGTCCCGCTGATCCGGATGAGCGGCGTGACGAAACGCTTCCCGGGCGTCGTGGCCCTCGATCACGTCGACCTCGAGGTGTATCCGGGGGAGCGGGTCGCGCTCGTCGGCGAGAACGGGGCCGGCAAGTCCACCCTCATGAAGCTCCTCAGCGGTGTCGAGTCCCCGGACGAGGGCACGATCGAGATCGACGGTGCCCCGGTGCAGTTGACCTCGCCCGGGCAGGCCCAGTCGCTCGGCGTGAGCATCATCCACCAGGAGCTGGGCCTGGTCCCGGACCTCACGGTCGCCCAGAACATCACCCTGGGGCGCGAGCGCACGCGTTTCGGCGTGGTCGACAGCCGCGGCGCCGTCCGCGACACGACCGCCCTGCTCGAGCGGCTCGGCATGGTGATCGATCCCAACGCGCGCGTCCGGGACCTGACCGTGGGCAAGCAGCAGATGGTCGAGATCGCGCGCGCCCTGTCGGAGAACGCGCGGCTCCTCATCCTCGACGAGCCGACGGCGGCCCTCAACGACGCCGAGGTGCAGACGCTGTTCGAGCTGATCGGCCGGTTCGTCACGGACGAGACCGGTGTCGTCTACATCTCCCACCGCATGGACGAGCTGCCGCGCATCTCCGATCGCATCGTCGTGCTCCGCGACGGCACGTACGTGGGACAGCGCCCCACCGCGACGACGCCGATGCGCGAGATCATCGAGATGATGGTCGGCCGCGAAGTGGCCGACGAACAGCGCCCGACGGTGCCGGAGACCCCTGGGGAGGTCGTCCTCAAGGTCGATGGGCTCAGTAGTAAGCATCCGCTGCACGACATCTCGTTCGAGCTGCACCGCGGGGAGATCCTCGGCTTCGCCGGGCTCATGGGTGCCGGCCGCACCGAATTGGCCCGCGCCATCATCGGCGCGGACCCGATCACCGCGGGCCGGATCGAGGTGAACGGCACCGAGCGCACGATCGACTCCCCGGCGGCCGCGGCCGCGCTCGGTATCGGTTACCTCTCCGAGGACCGCAAGCGATTCGGCGCCGTCGTCGACCAGACGGTGCGTGACAACATCGCCCTGTCGTCGCTCGACGCGTACTCGAGGTTCGGCGTGATCCGCGACGGCGAGCTCAGCGCCCTCGCCACCGACATGGTGTCCCGGCTGCGGGTCAAGACGCCGTCGATCCGGCAGGCCGTGCGCAACCTCTCGGGCGGCAACCAGCAGAAGGTCATCATCGGCAAGTGGCTGGCCCGCGACTGCGACATCCTCATCGTGGACGAGCCGACCCGCGGCATCGACGTCGGAGCCAAGGACGAGATCTACCGGCTCCTCGAACAATTGGCGGCATCGGGGAAGGCGATCATGGTGATCTCCAGTGACCTTCCCGAGGTGCTGCGCCTCTCGCACCGCATAGCGGTGATGGGCGAGGGCCGCCTCGCCACCATTCTCGACAGCGACGACGCAACACAGGAGACCATCATGGAGAACGCGACCCGCTTCCACGAGACGGCGGTGAAGTGATGACCGCGACCACCGCGCCCCCCACGCCCGACAGCGACGCCGCGGGAGGCTTCGCGCTGACCTCCTGGATCCGCGGTCAGATGCAACAGTTCCTGGCTTTCGTCAGCCTCATCGTGATCGTGGCGTTCTTCTCGTTCGCGAGCCCGAACTTCCTGACGGCCAGCAACCTCACGGGCATCCTCGTCGCCTCGGTGACGATCGGCCTTCTCGCGCTCGGCACCACCATCGTCATCATCACGGGCGGCATCGACCTGTCGATCGGCACCGCGATGATCCTGTCCGGCATCATGACCGGCGTCTTCCTCGTGCACTGGAACCTGCCGCTGTGGATCGGCGTGATCGGCGGCGTGCTCTTCGGCGCGTTCATCGGCCTCGTGAACGGTCTCGTCGTCGCCTACCTCGGGATACCGCCGTTCATCGCCACGCTCGCCATGATGCTGGTGACGATCGGTGCCTCGCTGGTGATCTCGGGCACCGAGCCGATCCGGTTCACCTCTGTCGAGGGATTCAGCGCCATCGCCAACAAGTCCCTGGTGCCGGGCGCCCGGATCCCGTTCAGCGTCGTGCTCCTCGCTCTCATGGCGGTGATCGCCGGCATCGTGCTCGCCAAGACCAAGCTCGGCCGCTACGCCTACGCCATCGGCAGCAACGAGGAGGCCACCCGGCTCTCGGGCGTGAACGTCAAGAACTGGAAGGTCATCGTCTACACCTTCTCCGGCTTCTTCGTCGGCCTCGCGGGCGTCCTCGCGGCCGCCCGCCTCAACTCCGCCCAGCCCACCGGTGGTCAGGGACTCGAGCTCGAGGCGATCGCGGCCGTCGTCATCGGCGGCACGTCCCTCGCCGGCGGGCGCGGCACGATCACCGGCACGGTGATCGGCATCCTCATCATGAGCGTGCTCACCAACGGCCTGCGGATCATGTCCATCCCGCAGGAATGGCAGTCCATCGCGGTCGGCGTGGTCATCCTCGTCGCCGTCTACATCGACATCGTCCGCAAGCGTCCCTGATCGTCCCCTTCAACCGCTCCGCCCTTCGACCATCCAAGGAGAATCCCGTGTTCACAAAGGCTTCGACACCCGTGCGGCGAATGTTCCGCGCGGCGACGGTGACCGTCGCCGCGGTCGCGATGGTCACCACCGCGACCGCGTGCTCCAGTGGCGGCTCGTCGGGTGGTGACGGGCAGATCGCCATCATCTCCAAGGGCTACCAGCACCAGTTCTGGAAGGCCGTCAACAAGGGCGCCGAGGAGTCGGCCAAGGAGTTGGGTAAGACCATCACCTTCGAGGGTCCCGACAACGAGACGCAGGTCGAGAAGCAGGTGCAGCTCCTGCAGACCGCGCTCGACCGCAACCCGTCGGCGATCGCGATCGCCGCCCTCGATTCGGCCGCGGTCGCGCCGATGCTGCAGCAGGCCAAGGACCGGGGCATCCCGGTCGTGGCCTTCGATTCCGGCGTCGACAGCGACATCCCCGTGACCACCGCGTCGACCGACAACAAGGCCGCGGCCGCCGAGGCCGCCAAGCGCATGGTCGACCTCGTCGGCGGCAACGGCGAGATCGGCGTCGTCGCACACGATCAGACGTCGAAGACCGGCGTGGACCGTCGCGACGGCTTCCTCGACTGGATCAAGGCGAACGCCCCCGGCATCAGGATCGTCGACGTGCAGTACGGCGGCGACCCCGCCAAGGCGGCCGACCTCGCGGCCACGATGCTGCAGGCGCACCCGAACCTCGTCGGCCTCTACGGCACCAACGAGGGCGCGGCGACGGGCATCGTCAACGCCGTCCAGCGCAGTGGCAAGACCAACCTCAAGATCATCGGCTTCGATTCGGGTGCCGCGCAGATCGACGCCATCCGGTCCGGCCTGATGGCCGGAGCCATCACGCAGAACCCGGTGGGCATCGGCCGGGAGACCGTCGCGGCGGCGGTGAAGGCGATCAAGGGCGAGTCGCTGCCCAAGACCATCGACACCGGCTTCTACTGGTACGACAAGACCAACGTCGACGACCCCAAGATCGCGGGCAGCCTCTACCGCTGACCCGACGGGCTTTCCGACGGTGCGGGCCGGACCTGGGTGAGGGCGGCCTGCACCGTCGGGAAGTGCACCTCCCGCACCGTCGGGAGGCGCACGCGCGACCACGTAGAATGAGGTCCCGTGAGCCTTACCCTCGGAATCGTCGGACTGCCCAACGTCGGCAAGTCCACCCTGTTCAACGCCCTCACCAACAGTGAGGTGGAGGCGGCGAACTACCCCTTCGCCACCATCGAGCCGAACGTCGGCGTGGTGAACCTGCCGGACCCGCGGCTGAACCGCCTGGCCGAGATCTTCGGCTCGGAGCGCATCCTGCCCGCCACCGTGTCCTTCGTCGACATCGCCGGCATCGTCAAGGGCGCCTCCGAGGGCGAGGGCATGGGCAACCAGTTCCTCTCCAACATCCGCGAGGCCGACGCGATCTGCCAGGTGGTGCGCGTCTTCTCCGACGAGGACGTCGTGCACGTGGCGGGCAAGGTCGACCCGCTCGCCGACATCGAGACCGTCGCCACCGAGCTGATCCTCGCCGACCTGCAGACCATCGAGAAGGCGCTGCCCCGCCTCGAGAAGGACGCGCGCAAGAACAAGGAGCTCGTCGAGACGCTCGAGGCCGTGAAGGCTGCGGAGGCGATCCTGACCGACGGCAAGACCCTGTTCGGCGCCGGCTTCGACACCGCCCCGGTCCGCGAGCTGCACCTGATGACCGCGAAGCCCTTCCTGTACGTCTTCAACGCCGACGAGGGCGTGCTCACCGACGCCGCGCGCCGCGAGGAGCTGGCGGCCGCCGTCGCCCCGGCCGACGCCGTCTTCCTCGACGCCAAGATCGAGTCCGAGCTGCTGGAGCTCGACCCCGAAGACCAGGCCGAGATGCTGGAGTCCATCGGGCAGGACGAGCCCGGCCTCGACTCGCTCGCCCGCGCCGGCTTCCACACCCTGGGCCTGCAGACCTACCTCACCGCCGGCCCCAAGGAGTCGCGCGCCTGGACGATCCGCAAGGGCGACACCGCCCCCAAGGCCGCCGGCGTGATCCACACCGACTTCGAGAAGGGCTTCATCAAGGCCGAGATCGTCTCCTTCGCCGACCTCGACGCCAACGGCACCATGGCCGCCGCGAAAGCCGCCGGCAAGGTCCGCATGGAGGGCAAGGACTACGTCATGTCCGACGGTGACGTCGTCGAGTTCCGCTTCAACGTCTGACCCGACGAGCGTCGCGTCGAGAACAGCGGTCGCCGACGGGTCACGCCTGCGGGAGGGTGAGATAGCCTGCGGCGGTGGACTGCTGCGCCTGCGCCAGCGTCGAACTGAACGCGACGGCGATGTATCGCCCCCGCGGGACCTGGCAGGCGAACACCCGGTTCGTCTGCTGCAGCAGCTGGGCCACGCGCGATACGCACACGGACTGCGGGAGACCGCGGATGCGTTCCTCGACGCGGCCGCCGTCGTCGGCACCGGGCGCGCCGAAGGTCTTCGCCTGATTCGCGACCCAGTCGGCGGCGAAGTTCGGACTGGCGGCGCGCATGACCTGGTTGCGGCCGGAGGCGCCGATGAGCTCGATCTGGAACGTCGTCCGGGTGCGCAGGCCGGACGACCATCTGCCGTCGCCGACGATCCCCAGCGCCCGGTTCGAGAAATACCCGGACACGAACGCCATGATGGGTTCGCCCACCTCGTCGAGCCGCGTGTACCGCATGATGCCGTCCTTGTCAGCGGGCGGCATCTGCCAGGCCTTGAACGGCACCTGATCGAGCCGGGCCGGTTGGCGCTCGAACCAGGCCGCGGCCAGCGCCTCCGCGCGGGGGCGGTCGACGTCCCGGGTCACCGCGGCCAGTACGTAATCGGCATGCCGGGACCAGAACGCGAGGCCGGGCGCGAAGGACGTCGGCGTCGGCCCCTCGACGACGCCGGGCCCGAGTTCGCGGCCGCGCGGCATGAGCGCTCGCGCACCGTTGTAGGCGTTGGCGGCCTCGGTCTCCGATGAGTACCGCATCACGAAGACGGCCATCGTCGGAGCGCCGTCGGCACGCGCCTCCCGGAACGCGCCGATGACGCCGGCCTTCTGCCCGGGCGCGACGGCGTCGCCGATCGGCCCGCCCAGCACGTTGTTCCGCGAGGCGGCCCCCGCGAGGCTGGGATAGGGCCTCGGCGCGTACCAGTCGAACTTCGCGTCGAGGTCGGGCGGGAGGACGACGTAGTCGGACAGGACGATGTTCATCTGCACGATCGCATCGGTACCGGTGCGTTCCGGCACCTCGCGCGGCCCCACCGCGTAGCCGCCGGTGTCCAGTTGCGGGTCCGCGGGGATGGCCTCCCCTCCGATGCTGCTGGTGCAGCCGGTGAGTGCCGCGACCAACGCAGCGCCCACGGCCACTCCGTGACGTCTCCCCATAGCGCGATTGTTGCAGACGCATTCGGTGGGGTCGGGCGACGGTCAGTGGTCGTGTGAGATCGGGCCGGGATCGCGGAGGGCGTCGAGAGCGGCCTTCGGGCGCGACAGTGTGACCTCGCGGACCCAGTTCCGCATCGTCAAATAGACACCGGCGTCGGAATCCGCCTCGACCCCCACCGCGTCGATGCCCTGCGCCTGGCAGAGCGCGACGGCGCGGCGCAGGTGGAAGTCCTGCGTCACCAGGATCGCCTGGTCGATCCCGAACACGGTCCTGGCGCGGGCGCAGGTGTTGTAGGTCGTCACGCCGAAGCGGTCGTCGGTGATGGTGCCGGCGGCGACGCCGCGTTCCTCCAGGTACTTCCGCATCGCGGCCACCTCATCGCCCTTCGTCGATGCCGCGTGTCCGGAGACGAGAACGCGCTGCGCGCGACTCTCGCGTAGGACCGTCAGTGCGGTGTCGAGCCGCTCGCGGAGATAGACCGAGGGCTCGCCGTCGTGCACGCGGTCGCCCAGCACGACCACCCACGGCCGGGATGCGTCCTGCTGGATGCGCGAGCGGCTCTCCCACTGCACCCACGCGCTCGAGGCGACCATCGCCAGGACGGCCGCGATCACGGCGTAGCGGATCAGGCGGCGCAGGATGGCGAACACTGGACCGAGCGTACCTATCGCCCGGACGCCGCCGCGGATGTCGGAGCGCCGGTCCGCCGTCAGGGCGAGTCGGGTTGGAGGCCGTCCAGCAGGAGTGTGAGCCCGAACGCGAACTCGTCGTCGTACGAATCTGCGCCCTGGCTGCCGGCACGGACTCGCGCGACCTCGACGAGGTGCGGGTAGTCGGATTCGGACATCGTCGAAACGAGCTCTGTGGCCGCGTCGGCGATCGTGCGATCGTCACCGAGCGGAAGGCTCTTCTCGGTGAGTGCGCTGCCGTAGACGTAACTGTCGAGCACCGCGACGGCCCGAACTGCCGCGTTCGGGGAGAAGCCGGCGGCGAGCAGGAGACCGAGGATGTAGTCGTGGCGGCGCAGCGTCGCGGGCCCTGGAGTGGTGCGCGAATCGAGCATGCCGATCGCCCAGGGGTGTCGCTGCAATGCGGTCCGGGTCTGCTCGGCGATCTCGCGCAGCGCGGGGCGCCACGTCGGTGATTCGGCGGGGGGTGAGATCTCGGCGAACACCGCGTCGATCATGCCGTCCAGCAGGTCCTCCCGGTTCTTCACGTGGTTGTACAGCGACATCGCCTCGACATCGAGGGCGCCGGCGACCGCCCGCATGGTGGCGGCGGCGAGACCTGTCGCGTCCGCCAGCGCGACGGCGGCGCCGACGACACGCGCCCGGGTCAGCGGTGGCCGGTTCTTTCGCACGAAGGTCCTCTCGGGTCTTGCGGAAACTTACCGCGTAAGTCTAACGTACTTACATCGTAAGTTTCATAGCTCGAGAAGGAGACGCCATGAAGGAGCGAGGGATTCGACGGGTCTGCGTCGTGGGCGCGTCGGGGAAGCTCGGCCGTTACCTGGTCGACGAGGCGCTGCGGCGCGACTGCGAGGTGGTCGGGGTCTGCCGGGAGCGCAGCGTCGGCAAGCTCGCCGACCGCGCGGACCGCATCACGGTGATACCCGGCGACACCGACGACACGGACGTGATCCGTCGCGCCGTCGCCGGGTGCGACGGCGTGCTCACGGTCCTCGTGCCGTGGGGAGTGCGCGGCTACTCCTCGGGGACGGCGCGGGCCGTCATCGACGCCGCGGAACCCGATGCCCGGCTGATCTTCTCGTGCGGCTGGCACGTGCCGTACGACGATGCGGACCGGTATTCGAAGCGAACGGTATTGATGCAGTCCGCACTGACGAAAGTGATGCGCGCGGCACGGGTCATGGACATCGACGACCAGGTCGAGGCGGCACGGCGGATCTACGCGAGTGACGCGGCGTGGACCCTCGTGCGGGCAAGCACACTCGAGGAAGGTCCCGGTCAGGGCCTCCCAATCGCGGGGGAGCACGTGGGCGACCCGATCCTCGCGAGTGATCGCATGCGCCGCGTCGACTACGCGCTGTACATGGTCGAGGCGCTGACCGACGACTCACTGGTCAGGAAGGCGCCGGCCATCGTCGGCTGCGAGACCCCGAGTGTCCTGGCGGGTCGGCGATGAGCACCGGCGACCACACGCTCCTCGTCGGCCCCGCGACCGGCGACGACGACATCGCTTCCCTCGCGCGGGTGTGCGCGACCGCTTTCGCGGACGACGCCTTCACCTGCTGGATGCATCCCGACGAGTCCGCCCGGGAAGTGGTGCTCGAGCAGATGTTCGCCGCCGCGATCGCCGACGCGATGCCGACGGGCGGCGTCATCGCTGCGCTCGCACCGAGCGCGGGCGCCGTGGGCGTCTCGATCTGGCTGGATCCACGGTCCGGTCCGGTGGACGCCATCGTCGGAGTCGACCCACTCGCGCGCCGGATGCGGGCGGTGCAGGCGGCGACGGACGCGGTGCGGCCCGCCGAGCCGCACATCCATCTCGCGTCGATGGCGGTCCTGCCGACTCGGCGCGGAGAGGGTGTCGGCGCGACGATGCTCGCGGAGGGACTGCGCCGCGCCGCCGCCCGCGGGTTGCCGTGCTATCTGGAGGCGTCCTCGCAGGACAATCGCCGCCTGTACGAGCGGACCGGATTCGCCGACCTCGGCGCACCGATAATCGCCGCCCCGGACGCCCCACCACTGTGGCCGATGTGGTGCGATCCGCGATGACCCACCGGGTGCGCCGTCAACGCGGGGTGAGGATGAAGACCCTCGCGCCGCCGTCGAACGCTCGTCGCAGGTCCGCGGGGTCAGGCGAGCCGTCGGCGGTGAAGCCGATGTTGTTGAACGAGGCGAAGTTCTTGTTGTCGGCCGCGATCACGCCGTACAGCTCGACCACGCCGGCCTCGTCCGAGACCACCCGCACGTCGGCGGTCCTCCGGCGGCCCGCGAGCTGGATGTCGATCGGTTCGCCCGTGCAGAGGTTCTTCCCCCACGCGAACGGCGAGCCGACCAGGAGATTCCCGTCGTGCTTCGTGTACGCGACGGGCACCTCGAAGACCTTGCCCGACTTCCGGCCCACCACGTACAGCGTGAGCAGGCGCTCGCCGAGGAACCTCGAGAGGCCCGGCGCCTTGAGAAGCGTCCGCATCACGGCGTTCATGACGCCCTGCAGCGGCATCGTGCTGGCGGTCCCTGCACTCCGACTCATACGTCGACCGTAGACCCGTCCGTCGGGCCCGGCCAGGGCGCCGGCGCTCGTGAAAACAGGGGAATCCGGGCACACGAGGCCAAATCTGGCCTCGTACGTCCGCAGAACGCCGATTTCACAGATCCGGTCGACGGGTGATGTCGAAAAACCTGTCAGTGGTTCGTCGTATTCATGAAGGCGATCGACAGGTCGCCGCGGAAAACGACTATGAGGAAGCCACCATGGCCACGCACACTGAACAGATGGACCATCCCCCCACCGACCTGACGAAGCCCGCCGACGCATCGCCGACCGCGCGGACCGAGCAGGCCGGGCGCACGCCGCTGGTGATCAAACTGCTGGTCGCGGCCACCTTCGTCGTGATCCTCAACGAGACGATCATGATCAACGCCATCCCGCGGCTCATGACCGACTTCCACGTGGACGCCCGCGCGGCCCAGTGGCTCTCCACGGTCTTCATGCTCACCATGGCCGCGGTGATCCCGGTGACCGGTTGGTTCCTGCAGCGGGTCAGCACCCGCACGGCGTACGCGGTGGCCATGGCGACGTTCAGCGCCGGCACCGCCCTCGCCGCGATCGCCCCGACCTTCGAGGTGCTGCTCGCGGCCCGCGTCGTCCAGGCGGGCGGCACCGCGGTGATGATGCCGCTGCTCATGACCACGCTGATGACCGTCGTCCCCGAGAGCGACCGCGGCCGCGTGATGGGCCAGGTCACCCTGGCCATGTCGTGCGCACCCGCCCTCGGCCCGGCGGTCTCCGGCGTGATCCTGCACCTGGGCTCGTGGCGTCTCATCTTCGTGTTCGTGCTGCCCATCGCGGTGCTCGTCGGCGTCGCCGGAATGCGGCAGTTGCAGAACGTCGGAGAGACCGAGAGCACGCCGATCAGCTGGCTCAGCGTCGTGCTCGCGGCGGGCGGCTTCGGCAGCCTGGTGTACGGGCTCAGCGAGATCGGTACCGGCGACGTCACCGGCCCGATCCTCATCGTCGTCGCCGGCATCCTGCTCATCGCCGCGTTCGCCGCGTACCAGGTCCGTCTCCAGCAGCGCGAGATGCCGCTCCTGGACCTGCGCGCCCTGCGGCACCGCACCTTCACGGTCTCCCTGCTGCTGATGACCGCCGGGTTCATGGCCTTCCTCGGCTCGATGATCCTGCTGCCCCTGTACCTGCAGGACCTGCGTGGGCTGTCCGAGCTGCAGACCGGCCTGCTCGTGATGCCCGGCGGCCTCGCGATGGGCCTGCTCGGCCCGCAGGTCGGCAAGCTCTACGACCGCGTCGGCGCACGCCCACTGGTGATCCCCGGTGCGATCGGCATCGTCGTCGCCCTCGCCGCGCTGAGCCGCATCGGCGCGACCACGCCGTACCCGGTGCTCGTCGCGGTGCACGTCGGGCTGATGGTGTCGCTGGCCGCCGTCTTCACGCCGGTCTTCACCGTCGGCCTCGGCGACCTGCCGGAGCATCTGTACTCGCACGGTTCCTCGCTGCTCGGCACGCTCCAGCAGGTCGCCGGTGCGATCGGCACCGCGGCGCTCATCGTCGTCATGTCGAACCGCTCGTCGCACCTCGCCGAGACGGGTGCCTCCCAGCCGGAGGCCTTCGTCGGCGGACTGCAGTGGGCCTTCGCCGCCGCCGCGCTCATGGGCGTCGTGGTCGTCGTGTGCGCACTGTTCCTGCCCGCCAAGGTCGACGGCGCCGCCCTGTCCGGCCCGGCGCACCACTGAATCCGGGGATCGTCATGGACCTGTTCGCACGCCTCGCCGTGACCGACCTACCCCGCGCGATCGCGTGGGGCGAGCAGCTCTTCGGCGACGTGGAGTCGTTCGCGCCCAACGACGTCGAGCACGTGTGGACGCTGGGGGAGCACGTGCACGTCTACGCGGAGCTGCTCCCCGAGCACGCGGGTCATTCCGCGGCCACGCTGTTCCTCGACGGCTTCGAGGACTTCCTCGCCGCTGCCTCGGGCCGCGGCCTGCGCCCGCAGTCGGAGGAGGTCTACGAGAACGGCGTGCGCAAGGCGATCTTCGTCGATCCCGATGGCAACGAGGTCGGGATCGGCGGCGGGCCCGCATAGCCCGACGAATTCGGGGACGATGGAACGCATGGCACTGCATGTACGAACCACGCTGGAGCCCGTCGGACCGGCCACCGCCATCGAACTCACCGATGCGCAGGTCGAGGAACTCGGCGGAGGGAAACGCGCGGCGGTGCGCGTCACGATCGGCGATCGCACCGCGCGACTGCGGCTCGCGGGCATGGGCGGGTGCAACCTGATCGGCCTGTCCAAGGCCGCACGCAAGGACCTCGAGGTCGAGATCGGCGACACCGTCGACGCCGTCGTCGAGCTCGACGAGGCCGAGCGGACCGTCGACCTCCCGGACGATCTCGCCGCCGCGCTGCAGACGGCGGGCCGACGAGAGGCCTTCGACGCCCTCAGCTACACCCGCCGCAAGGAGGCGGCGCGCGGCGTGGCCGAGGCGAAGCGGGCCGAGACCCGCGAGCGGCGCATCGCCGCCGTCATCGCCTCCCTCTAGGATCGCGGGAAAGCCGCCGAGACCCTAGGAGAGACCACGATGACCCAGTTCCGGGCCCTGATCGCCGAATCCGCCGACGACGCGGTGACCACCCGCGTGGAGACCCGCGAACCGGCCGCGCTCGAGCCCGGGCAAGTGCGCATCGCCGTCGAGTTCTCCGGCGTCAACTTCAAGGACGCCCTGGCACTGACGCCCGGCGGTGGAGTGGTGCGCCAGTACCCGATCGTCCCCGGCATCGACGTCGCCGGCACCGTCCTGGAGTCCACCTCGGACGAGTTCGCCGCGGGTGACCGCGTCATCGCCCACGGCTACGAGATCGGCACCGCCCGCGACGGCGGCTACGCCGAACAGGCCGTCGTCCCCGCCGAGTGGACGGTGAAGCTGACCTCGCTGAGCACCCGCGAGGCCGCCGCCGTCGGCACCGCCGGCTTCACCGCGGCCATGAGCGTCGCCGCGATCGTCGACGCGGGGATCACCCCCGAGAACGGGCCCGTCGTGGTCACCGGCGCGACCGGTGGCGTCGGCTCCACCAGCGTCGACCTGCTCGCCGGCCTCGGCTACGAGGTCGTGGCCTCGTCGGGCAAGCCCGCCGCCGCCGACCGCCTGCGGGAGCTCGGTGCCGCCGAGGTCATCGGCCGGCTGCCGCTCGACCCCGAGGCCAAGCCGCGGCCGCTCGGGAAGAGCCGCTGGGCCGCCGCCGTCGACTGCGTGGGTGGCGCCGCCCTCGCCGACGTGATCAGCACCCTCAACTACGGCGGCGTCGTCGCCGCCAGCGGCCTCACCGGCGGCGCGGGCCTCAAGACCACGGTCATGCCCTTCATCCTCCGCGGCGTCACCCTCGCGGGCATCGACTCGGTGCTCATGCCGATCGAACCCCGCCGCGCCCTGTGGCGGCGGATCGAGACCGACCTGCGCCCGCGGCACCTCGACCTCGTCGCGAACGACATCGGGATCGACGGTGTCGGCGCCGTCGTCGAGGCCCTCCGCGCGGGCGAGTACACCGGCCGCGCGGTCGTGGACCTCGGCCGCGGCTGGTGACGATCACGCCGCGGCGATGATCTCCCGCATCGCCGCGACGGTCTGCTCGCGCCACTGATCGCGCGGCGGCTGCACGGGAACCGCGGAACCGGCCAGATGCGCGAGGGCGACCCCGAGGATCGGGGCGTGTTCGGGGAAGGTCGCCCGCGCCCGGCGCGCACCGTCGGCCTTGCTGACGACGGTGCCCGACGTCGTCGTGACGTGCATCCTGGCCGGGCCGGTGATGCACCATGCGACCCGCCCCGCGCGCAGCGGCCGGGTGCCGCGTTCCGTGCGGTCGGCGAGGGGGAGCCAGTAGTCGCGCAGGTTGGTGCGGGTCCAGTCGGCGAGTCGGTCGGCCTCAGGGGCGAGGCCCCAGGTAGCGACATCGGGGCCGCGGACCGTCACCCCGCCGTGGGCGAGCTCGGCCCAGACGACCGGATTCACATCGAAGGCGCCGCGCCGGTCGAAGATCTCGCCGACGTGCGAGGCGACCGGGTCGATCTCGGTGACCGGGCGGCGGAGGTCCGACGCCCAGACGAACGACGTGTTGACCGTCGCGCTGAACCCGAGCCCGCGCACGACCCGGCCCGCGACGCGGGGAACCTGGGACAGGTGCAGCAGCCGCAGCCGGCGCACCAGATCGGAGCGGCCGCGCCAGGATTCGTCGAGTGCCGCGACCAGGTCCAGATCGCTCGCGCCCGCACGGTACGCGCCGAGCGCCACCGAGCCACCGAGTGCCGCAGCCGCCACTGCGCCGGGGAGGAGTCGGTCGGCGGCGGCGAAGTACCTCCGCACGGCGTCGTCGATCTCGGGATGCGCGTTCGGGTCCACACTGCACGGTACGTGCGATCGCGCGAATGCCGTCGTCGCGCGAAATCAGGTCGTGAACCGACCGCTGTGATCGCTACGGTTGTCCCCATGACCGTCAGGCAGATTCAGGTGACCTTCGACTGTGCGGACCCGAAGCGCGTCGCGCTGTTCTGGTGCGAGGCGCTCGGCTACGAGGTGCCGCCGCCCCCGCCGGGCTTCGCGGACTGGGACGCCTTCGAGGCGACGCTGCCGGCGGAGGCGCACGGCTCCGCGTTCGCGTGCGTCGATCCGAACGGCGTCGGTCCTCGCCTGTTCTTCCAACGCGTCCCCGAGGGCAAGACGGTCAAGAACCGCGTGCACCTCGACGTCCGCGTCGGCACCGGCATGGTGGGTGCCGAGCGCCTCGCGGCCCTGGAGGCCGAGGGGGCGCGGCTCGAGAAGCTCGGCGCGACCCGCCTCTACCTGCAGGAGGCCGACGGCGAGAACGAGTCCTGCCTCACCATGGCCGACGTCGAGGGCAACGAGTTCTGTCTCGATTGACGGTTCGCCCTGGATGAACGGGGTGGCCGTGGTCCCCTCCGGTGTGGACACTGGAGTCAAGTGGGTCCCTACGGCTCGAGGAGTCAGTCATGGCAGGTAACGACAACCCGTTCGGGTTCGGTCCGGGCGAGTTCGACGACCTCGCGCGCGAGGCCCGGGACATGATCGGCCGGCTCGTCGGCGGTACCGCGGGCCGGGAGGCCTTCTCCGGGCTGTTCGACGATGCCGTCCGCCGCCCGAAGCGCCAGCCGGAGACGGCGGGCGAGACCGGCGACGGGGTGTGGGCGATCATCGCCACCGCCGAGGACGGCGGAGCCCGGGTCGAGCAGGTCTACGCCACCGAGATCGACGCGCTCCGCTCCAACCAGCACAACACCGACGTCACCAGGAAGGTCCGCTTCCTGCCCTACGGGATCGCGGTCACTGCTCTGGACGACTGACGGCCTCGGGGGCCGAGTCGGCCGCACCGTCGGTGGCGGGCTCGGGCGTCGGCTCGGGGCGCAGCCACAGCCACGTGCCCACGATCGCCATGATCGCGGTGCCGATGCCGGCGATCCACCAGTGCGGCGTCACGAGGAACAGGATCACGGCGCACACCGCCATGCTGCCGACGGCCATGTACTTGGCCCTGCGGCTGACGGCGCCGGTGGCCTGCCAGTCCCGGATCATCGGTCCGAAGACCCGGTGTTCGAGCAGCTTGCGGTGCAGGGTGTCGGAACCGCGCGCCGCGCAGTACGCCGCGATCAGGATGAACACGGTGGTCGGCATGAGCGGAACCACGACGCCGACGATGCCCAGGCCGAGCGCGATGTAGGCGCAGAGCCACCACATCCACTTCAGTCGAGATCGCCCTGCCATGCCACCAGTGTAGGGAAGGGGCGCGGGGTCAGGCGTCGCCGTGCTCCACCAGCCAGTCGAGCAGGGCGGAGGTCTCGCGCCAGTGCTTGCGGATCTGGGGCACCAGCTTCGGCGAGTGGATGATCTCCTCGAAGCCGTAGTCGCGCATCACGGTGAGCGACTTGTGCCGCAGCAGGTCGATCCGCGGATGGTCGGCGTCCCAGCCGCGCGGGGCGGTCTTGAGCGTCTCTCCGCCGATCTCCCAGCCCTTGCGGCGCAGCTTCGCGATGACCTGCTCCAGCGCGGGGCCGTACAGGTCGTTGTCGATCGCTTTCCGGAACGCGGCCAGGCGGGTGGGGCTCGCCTCGTAGAAGCCGGCGCCGACCCGCACCCCGGGCGCGCCGATCTGCAGGTAGTAGCCGGTGGCCGGCCCGACGCCGATGAAGGCGCCCTGGTGTGTCTTGTACGGCGTCTTGTCCTTGGAGAAGCGGACGTCGCGGTAGGGGCGGAAGACCTTCGCGGTGCCGAACTCGTCGGCCAGCTCCTCGGTCAGCGCGGCCATGGGGGCGGCGACGGCGGTCTTGTAGACCTCCTTGTGCGCCTCCCAGAAGACCTTCGAGTTGTCGGCCTCGAGGTCGTCGTAGAAGTCCAGCGCCGCCTCGGGGAATCCGGTGAAGCTCATGCGCCGAGGTTACCGCCGGACAGGATATTCGATGGCGCCGGACGGCATCCCCGCCTACCGTTCGTCCGATGCCCATCGACTTGACCGGGGAGAACCGGGACGTGACGCGCGCCGTGGAAGTGATCCGCGCGCTGCTCGGTGATGCCCACGTGACGCCGCGTACCGCGACATCCTTCGCGGAGGACGCGCTCGGCGTCCTCGAGGCGCAGCACACGGTCATCAAGATCGCGACCACGCCCGCGACGGCCGTCGCGGTGGGCCTCGCCGTGTCGCGGCTCGTCGCCGAGCACGACGCCGAGTCGGGACCGGCCTGCCACACGGACCCGCCGTCCTGGCTCTCGATCGACCTGGGGGACGGCGCCGATCGCATCCCCGGAGATGCGGCGTTCGCCTTCCGTGCGGGCACCCTTGCCGATGCGCCGGTCGTGCTGCGTTGCGAGACCGAGTACCGCGAGACGCTGAGCGTCGGCGTCGTCACCCGGTCGAGCGACGTCGCTGTCGGCGAGGCGGTCCGTGACCGGATCCGTGCCGCGGCAGAGGAACTCAACCCGCTCAAGGGGCGGGCGATCGCTGTCTCCTTCCACGGCGGCATGACCTTCCGGGCATTCGAGCTCACCGGAGACCGCGCCGACGTCGTCGTCCCGGACCGGGTCTGGGCCGAGATCGACCTTTCCGTCCGCGCGGTCACCACCCACGCGGAGCAATTGCGGCGCCTCGGCTTCCGCGCCGCGCGCGGTGTGCTGCTCTGCGGGCCGCCCGGCGTGGGGAAGACGGCGGTCTCCCGCGCGGTCGCCGCCGAGTTGGTCGGCGAATTCACCGTGATCGTCGTCGGCGCGGCCGCGATCGGCGCGGGGCTCGCGTCGGTCTACGCGGCGGCCGTCGAGCTCGGACGGTGCGTCGTGATCCTCGACGACGTGGACCTCGCGGTCCGTCGCCGCGGCGACGGCGACGACACCGCGCTCGCGTCGCTGCTCGACGCGCTCGACGGCGTCGATCAGTCCGCCGAGGTGCTCACCATCGCGACGACCAACGACCCGCGCTCACTCGACGGTGCCGCCACCCGCGCGACGCGCTTCGACAGCGTCGTCGAGGTGGGCTACCCGAACCGCGAGGCGCTGATCGGCATCCTGCGACGGCGCACGGTCGGCCTCGGCCTCACCGACGGCGACGTGGCCTCGATCGCCGACGCCCTGCCGCCCGAGACCAGCGGCGCCGACGTGGGCGCTCTCGTTCGGCGCGTCGTCCTGGCCAATGCGGGCACCGACCTCGAGGCATTCCTCACGGAGGTGCGGCGCCGTGGCTGGCTGGCGGCCGTCCCGGTCGGGCAGTACCTGTGAGCGCCGCCGACGGGAGCGTTCCGGCGGACGGAGGACTAGCGTGGTCGGCATGAAACCCGGTGACACCGCGCCCGACTTCGAACTGCCCGATCAGGACGGCACCCCGCGGAAGCTGAGCGACCTGCTCGCCGCCGGCCCCGTCGCCCTGTTCTTCTACCCGGCGGCGTTCACGCCGGGCTGCACCAAGGAGGCGTGCCACTTCCGCGACCTCGCCGCCGAGTTCGCGGAGGCGGGCGTGCAGCGCGTCGGCATCAGCCGCGACGCCGTCGCCAAGCAGCAGGACTGGACGGCGAAGCACGGCCTCGACTACCCGCTCCTCTCCGACGTCGACGGCGTCGTGGCCACGGCGTTCGGCGTGAAGCGCGACGGCCTGCTCAAGCTGGCCGGCATGCCCACCAAGCGCACCACCTTCGCGATCCGCGCCGACGGCACCGTCGCCGATGTGATCGCCTCCGAGGTGAACATGCAGGTCCACGCCGACCGCGCCCTCGCCGCGCTGAGCGGGTGACCGAGGTCCTGCTCCGCGTCGTCCGCGGCCCCGAGGAGTACCCCGTGCTCGTGCGGGTCTGGCGCAGCTCGGTCGACGCGACGCACGATTTCCTCGCCGCCGCCGACCGCGACGCCATCGAGGCGCGGCTCGCGAGCGACTACTTCCCGCAGGTCAGGCTCACCGTCGCGGAGGTCGACGGTGCCGTGGCCGGGTTCGCCGGCACGGCCGGCGAGGACCTGGCGATGCTCTTCGTGCATGCCGACGCCCGGGGGCGCGGCGTGGGCCGCGCCCTTCTCGACCACGCCGTCCGCGAGCTCGGCGTGCGGACCGTCGACGTCAACGAGCAGAACGAGCAGGCCGTCGGCTTCTACGCGCACAGTGGCTTCGCCGTGACGGGCCGTAGCGCGACCGACGGCGAGGGCCGCCCGTACCCGTTGCTGCACCTGGCCCTGACGCGGGACTAACTCGCGCAGCCGTCGCGCGACGTCCGGGCCACGATGGCGACCGCGCGTCGCAGCACCTCGGCGTCGCCGGGGGAGAGCGGCCCGAGCAACTCCGCCTCGGCGGCAGTGACTTCCGCGCCCACATCGCGCAACATCGCCAGCCCCGCATCGGTCGGCACGACCCGCCGCGCCCGGCGATCAGTGGGGGAGGGCTCGCGACGCACGAGTCCCGCGTCGACGAGGTCGTCGACCACGTACGGCATCACCGACTTGTCGATGAGCAGGTACTCCGCGAGCGCCAGCTGTGTCGGCAGGTCGTACGTCGCGGCGGCGTACAGCGTCTGGTAGCCGCGCACCCCGCGCGGGATCCGGTCGAGGATCGGCGCCACCGCCTCCGCGTACGCCTTGTTCAACACCCCCACGGACCAGCCGAAATCGCAGGTCTCCTCGTGCTCCGCCACACGTTCAGCCTAGCAGGCGCCACATATCAGTTGATTCACATATCAGTTGTGATACCGTTCAGTTGTCACGCAAACCAACTGAGGAGTACGTCATGAGCCGCATCCTGGTCGTCGCCACCAGTGTCCCGTCCTACGCCGTGAGCGGCCGCCGCACCGGCCTCTGGCTCGGCGAGCTCACCCATTTCGTCGATGCCGTCGAGGCCGCGGGCCACAGCACCGTCATCGCCAGCATCGAGGGCGGCTTCGTCCCCATCGACCCCGAATCCCTCAGCCACGAGGTGCTGGCGCAGGGCGGCACGCGCGCCCGCTACGACGACCCCGCCTTCATGGACCGCCTGCGGAACACACCCTCGCTCCGGGACGTCGATGCCGCCGACTTCGACGCGATCTACCTCACCGGCGGTCACGGCGTCATGTTCGACTTCCCGACCGACGAGCGTCTCGCGGCGCTGCTCCGCGACTTCGACGCGGCGGGCAAGGTCGTCTCCGCCGTCTGCCACGGGACCGCCGGGCTCCTCGGCGCCACGAAGGCCGACGGTGCGCCGCTGATCGCCGGCCTGCGCATCGCGGGCTTCTCCTGGAACGAGGAGTTGCTCGCCGGGCTGGATGCCATCGTCCCGTTCAATCTCGAGGAGAAGATCGCTGAGCGCGGCGCCACATACGTGCAGGCCGACGAGGCATGGACCCCGTTCGCCGTCACCGACGGCACCGTCGTGACCGGCCAGAACCCCGCCAGCGCGCACCCCGTCGCGGAGGGCGTCCTGGCGCTGCTCGCCGACCGGTAGGAAGGTTCTTCGCGAGGGCTGTCGATTCGTCGGCGCCCCGATCGTCATCACTGTGCCCCGCCCTGGGGCAGAGTGGATACGAGGAGGAACCATGCATTACGCACTGCTGATCAACAACGCCGAACCCGCCGAGGGCGAGGTCCCGGAGGAGCTCATCCTGCAGATGCAGCGGGCGATGGCCGACTACACCGCTGCGCTGCAGGCCGCGGGTGTTCTGGTCGGCGCGGAGATCCTGGAACCGCAGGCGCAAACGGTCACCGTCACTCGGCGCGACGGTGACCTCCGGATCGAGGACGGCCCGTTCGCCGACACCCGCGAGGCGCTCGCCGGCGTCTTCTTGCTCGACGTGCCGGACCAGGACGCGGCCTTGGCCTGGGCCGAGAAGCACCCCGCGACCCAGTACGCGGTGATCGAGGTTCGCAAGGTCGCCGCGGCCTGCGCCGAGGGCATCTGGAACGCCGCGGACTGATGACCGGGGATGCCGAGGTGCGGGCGGAGAACGCAGCCCGCACCTCGTACGGCCGGCTCCTCGCGCTGCTCGCGACTCGCACCCACGACCTCGCCGCCGCCGAGGACGCCCTCGCGGACGCCTTCGAGCGGGCGCTCACGCGGTGGCCCGTCGACGGGACGCCCGACGATCCGGACGCATGGCTGCTCACCGTGGCGAGGAACCGCCAGCGCGACCGGTGGAAGTCCGCGGCCGAGCGTCGCTCGCTGCCCTTCGACGAGGAGGCGCACGATGCCGCGGCGCCGGGCGAGAGCCCCGACCGACGACTCGACCTGCTCCTCGTCTGCGCGCACCCGGCCGTCGCGGACGCGAGCGTGCCGCTCATGCTCAACACGGTCCTGGGCTTCACCGCCGAGCAGATCGGCGCGGCGCTGCTGATCCCCACGGCGACCATGGCCGCCCGCCTGACCCGCGCGAAGAAGCGCATCGCGCGCGAACGGATTCCGTTCGCGGTCCCCGAGCCGGATGCTCTCGCCGGTCGCCTCGGGCCCGTTTTCGAGGCCGTCTACGGCTCGTACTCGATCGAATGGCCCACCCCGCCGCGCGAGCGCCACGCACTCCTCCTCGGGCTGGCCGGGACCATCGCCGAGGCGGCCCCGACGGTCGCGGAGGCGCACGGCCTCGCCGCCCTGATGTACCTCTCCAGCGCCCGGCTGCCCGCCCGCGTCGACGAGGACGGACGTTACGTCCCACTGCCGCTGCAGGATCCGCGGCGCTGGGATCGCGACCTCATCGCCGCCGGGCACCGGCACCTGCGCTCGGCGCACGCCCTCGGTGCCGTCGGACGGTTCCAACTGGAGGCCGCCATCGGGGCCGTGCACTGCGCGCGCCGCCCGGGTGAGGCGCCGGACTGGGCGAACCTGCGGCGCCTCTACGACGCACTCGTCGCCCTGGCGCCCACGCGCGGCGCGGCCGTCGCGCGGGCCGCCGTCATCGCCGAGACCGACGGTGCGCGTGCGGGCCTCGATGCTCTCGACCTCCTCGACGGCGTGGATCGGCTCCAGCCCGCGTGGGCGCTCCGCGCGTCCCTGCTCGACCGCCTCGGCGATCCCACCGCCGGCGCCGCCTACGCCAAGACGATCTCGCTCACCACGGACCCTGCGGAACGCGAGTACCTGGCGCGGCGCGCTGGGATACGGTGAGCGGGACGAAGGAGTCTCATGTCCGATGTCTGGCAGCTGGTCCACGCGGAACGCCGCGCCCTGATCGCCTTCCTCGAGGGCGTCGACGACGCGCGTTGGGACACGCCCTCGCTGTGCCCGGGGTGGCGCGTGCGCGACGTCGTCGCGCACCAGATCTCCACCGCGGACACCACGCGCCTGGGTTTCATCAAGGGAATGATCCTGGCCCGCTTCGATTTCGACCGGGACAACCAGAACGGCGTCGACCGCGAGCTGGGACCGGCGGCGGAGATGCTGGACCGCTACCGCTCGCTCGTCGACCGCACCTCGGGCCCGCCCGCGCCGCTCGATACCCGGCTCGTCGAGGCCGTCGTGCACGGCGAGGACATCCGCCGGCCGCTCGGCGTCGTCGGCGACTATCCGGCGGAGGCGGTCGAACGGGCCCTGCGGCTGCAGGCTCGCACCGGGAAGGGCATGGGCGGAGCGAAGGAGCACATCGCCGGACTGCGGCTGCGCGCCACGGACGCGGACGTCACGCTCGGCGACGGCCCCGAAGTCACCGGTCCGCTGCTCGCCCTCCTGCTCGCCGTGAGCGGGCGCACCGTCGCCCTGGACGAACTGGGCGGGGAGGGCCTGCCCACCCTCACGGAACGGGTCTCCTGACGCTCAGCGCGGCGGCGTGATCGTGATTACTCCGGGGTGTACGCCGACAGCACCTCGCGCACCGCGGCGTCGATCGTCGCGTGATCCACGCCGCGCTCGGCCAGGAAGACCGCGCCCGGGCCGGTGCCCTCCGCCAGGATGCCGAGCAGGATGTGCTCGGTGCCGACGTAGTTGTGGCCCAGTCGGAGCGCCTCGCGCAGCACCATCTCGACGGCCTTCTTCGCCGCGGGCGAGAAGGGGATGAGCTCCGGGGTCTCGTCGGTGTCCGTCGTCGAGATCTGGCGGTGCAGGACGGCTTCGGTGACCGCCTCCTCTGTGATCCCGCGGCCGAGCAGGAGTCGTGCCGCGATGCCCTCGGGCTCGCGGAACAGGCCCAGCAACATGTGATCCGTGTCGATCGTCGGGCTCCCCGCCTCGCGCGCCTCGTCCTGCGCCGCCACCACGACGCTCCGCGCCCGGGGCGTGAACCGCGAGTAGGGCGAGCCGGTCGCGTCGATGAGCGCCGACGGGTCGATGCTCGGCGGCGCCGAGCGCTGCTGCGCGGCCTGTTTCGTCATCCCCATGGACTCGCCGATCGAGGTCCAGGTGGCGCCGCTGCGCCGCGCCTGGTCGACGAAGTGTCCGACGAGGTGGTCGGCGGTCTCGCCGAGGTGCGCCGCGACGGCGACCGCGTCGCCGAGGTGGGCGAGCGCGTCGCCGTCCGGGTGGAGCGCGTGGACGGTGCGGATGAGGGCGTCGAGGCTGACGGGATCACTCTGAGGCATGCGTCAAGCATGAGTTGACGTGACGTGTTTGTCAACCGCTGGTTGACGACGGGTCAGGCGGCGGCACCGTCGACGATGCGCGCGGCGACCGCCGCGGCCGCGTCCTCGGCCGCGACCTCGCGGGCGCGATGCTGATCCGGATCGTCCGATTCCCCGTCGCCCAGCAGGAACAGCCCGGAATCCTCCGCGCCCATGTAGTTCGCGAGGCCGTCGACCAGCTGGGCGTTCATGCCGTCGAGGTAGCCGTGCTTGCGGTACGTGGACTCGCCGACGGCGCCGATCGGGAAGAAGTACAGGCGCTTCGGCGCCGCGAGCTCGGCGCCGGAATTCGTGTCGTCGTACGCCCAGTCGCGCGTGAAGACGCGGTCGACCCAACCCTTGAGTGGTCCGGGGAGGCCCCACCAGTACACCGGGAAGACGACGGCGATCGCGTCGAACTCCTCCAGTCGGCGCTGCTCGGCCCGCACGTCCGCGGGGACGGCGGTGCGGTCGCGGTAGGCCGCGTGGTCGGCCGAACCGAACGTCGGGTCGAAGCCGGCGGCGAGGACGTCGTGCCGCTCGACCTCGGCGTACCCGCCGCGGAGCAGTCCGCGGGCCACGGCGGCGGCGGTGGAAGCGGTGGCGGAGTCGGCGTCGGGGTGGGCGGTCACCACGACCGCGCGGAGCTGCTGCTGATTCGTCATACTGAGAGCATGAACTCTGACACCAGTGTCATGGTCAAGCCCGGGCTGCGGATGCGTGACCTGTGCGCCCGCACGGGCGCCACGCCGCGCATGATCCGGCACTACGAGAAGACGGGGATCCTCGCGCCGGGGCGCGAGTCGAACGGCTATCGGGTGTTCACCGAGGAGGACGTGCGCACGGTTGCGGACGCGCGGTGTCTCATCGAGGCCGGGCTGTCGGCCACGGAGACGGCGGAGCTGGTGGGCATCGTCTGCGGCGAGGGGGACGCCGCGCCCGAGGAGCTGGACGCCGCACTGGTACGGATCGGCGAACGCCGCTCCGTGCTCGACGAGCGGATCGCGCAGCTCGTCGCCGCAAAGGAGAAGCTCGACGAGCTCCGCGACTACGTCCACGACATCCGCGGCGTCACCAGATGACGGCGAGTCCCGCGGCGGTCAGCGACAGCAGGCCCGCGGCGTAGAACATCCCGCGCGGCACGGCCTCGCCGGTCCGCTTCTGCCGCGCGCTGCCCATGCCGAGCAGGCCGCCGAGGACGAGCAGGATGACGAGCTTGATCCCGATCTTGGGGTAGTTCAGCTCGATTCCCGCGGGCCAGGGCGCGGCCAGCGCGAGGCCCGTGACGAGCGAGACCAGCAGCCCGTAGTCCATGACCCGTTCGAACCGGAACCGGCCCGCGGCCGCCGAGGCGACCCAGCCGCCGAAGGTGACGGCGAAGCCCACGATGTGCACCAGAACTATTACGTTGCGTAGTACTTCCATGGTCCGAGCGTAGCGAACCGGACGAATCGTGCACCCGTTACGGCGATTCGAGGGGTTCCCCTCGTCGGCGGACGGGTCTACGGTCGAGGACATGGGTGCGATCGTCATCGTCGGAGCAGGATTGGCGGCCGCGAAAGCGGCCGAGGCGCTACGGGATCTGGGCCACGACGGTCCGATCACGGTGATCGGCGCCGAATCCCATCCGCCCTACGAGCGACCCCCGCTGTCCAAGGACTACCTGCAGGGCAAGGCCGAGCGCGACAGCGTCTTCACCTTCGACGCCGCCTGGTACGCCGACCACGACGTCACCGTGCGGACCGGCGTCCGCGCGACGTCCCTCGACCGGGAGGCGCGCACCGTCGGCCTGGACACGGGGGAGTCGCTGCCCTACGACGACCTGCTGCTGGCCACCGGATCCCGAGCCCGGCCGCTGCCCGGGGCCGACGGGGTGCATTACCTGCGCACCCTCGACGACAGCGACGCCCTGCGGGCCGTCTTCGACAAGGGCGGTCACCTCGGCGTCGTCGGCGGCGGCTGGATCGGGCTCGAGGCGGCGGCCGCGGCCCGCGGGGCCGGCTTGGAGGTCACCGTCGTCGAACCCGCTGAGCAGCCGCTCCTCGGCGCCCTCGGCCCCGAGCTCGGCAAGGTCTTCGCCGATCTGCACCGCAGCCACGGCGTGGACCTGCGCACCGGCACCGGCGTGCGGGCCGTCGAGCCCGGCGGCCGGGGGCTGGTCCTCGAGGACGGGACCACGATCGAGACCGACGCCGTGCTCGTCGGGATCGGCGCGATGCCGAACGTCGAGCTCGCGGAGGCCGCCGGCCTGGAGACCGCCGAAGGCGGCGTGGCCGTCGACGCCGGGCTGCGCACCTCCGACCCGCACGTCTTCGCCGTCGGCGACATCGCCGCGGCCGAGAACCCGACGGTGGGCCGGCGCGTGCGCGTCGAGCACTGGGCCAACGCCCTCAACCAGCCGCGCGTGGCCGCCGCCAACATCCTGGGCGGATCCGAGGTCTACGACCGCCTCCCGTACTTCTTCACCGACCAGTACCAGCTCGGGATGGAGTACCTGGGCCTCTCGACCGGGTACGACGACGTGGTGATCCGCGGAGACGTGGACGCCCTCGAGTTCGTCGCCTTCTGGCTGAAGGAAGGACGCGTTCTGGCCGGTATGAACGTGAACGTGTGGGACGTGGGCGATGATGTGCGTGCGCTGATCACGTCCCGCCGGGTGGTCGACGCCGCTCGTCTCGCCGATCCCGGCGTACCGCTCGCGGAGGTCTAGTACGCATGATGCCCCGACGGTCGGCGCGGGTCGCCGGCACGATAGCCGCCGCCCTCGTCACCGTCGCGCTGGTCTCCGCCCCGTCGGCGACCGCGGCACCGTCGCCCTACTGCGGCACCGCGCTGACGCCCGCGGAGAACAAGCGCATCATCGCGCTCTCCGATCCGGCCGCACTCCCGATGGTGCCGACCTTCGCCAGTCTCGACGACCTCACGGTGCGGCAGCGCGCCATCGCCGACATCCTCGGCGCCCACCGCGACCGGCGTGGCCTGTTCGGCGTCGGCATGGACGGCGTCATCCGCGATGCCGTCACCCCGACGCAGCGCAACGAGGCCGGCCTCGACGACCCCCGGTACACCAAGTCGCTGTCCATCGACCTGGTGAGCCGCTACCTGCGGGCCGTCCACGCGCAGTGGACCGGCGGCGCCGTGCCGCAGTGGTGGGGCAACTACTTCCGGCTGGCCGCGCGGTGCGAGCTGCCGCCCGGGCGGGTCGCGATGGCGGGCTACAACGCGCACATCACCGTCGACCTCGCGTACACCGTCGCGCACACCCGCAGCACCCCGGCGAACGCGCTCGACTTCTACCGCATCGTCGACTCGATCGCGAAGAACGGCAACGTGATCCCGGAGCGGAGCAAGCGGATCTACGGCGCCGACCTGTGGGGCCTGTGGACCTTCTACTTCTTCGGCCAGGGGCTCGATCGCATCGTCGGCGCGGGCGTCGCGTCGAACCTGATGCTCCGCGCCGCCGACGACGGCTACAACACCCTCACCTTCGCGAACGGCCTCGCGCTGCAGAACCCCGGCGTGCGCCCGGTGACCGAGGGGGAGATCCTCGCGCTGTGGCAGACGGGCGAGATCGCCTTCGACGTCCTCTCCGGGCTCGGCGGCCTCGACACCCCCGTCGCCCCGGCGCCGAACCCGCGCCCCGCACCCACCCCGGTGC
>NZ_CBCRZG010000014.1:0-25698 GCF_965137015.1 Tsukamurella hominis
TACCTCGGCGCTGCGCGCCGATGAGGACCGCACAAGGCGCTTGCGCGCCTTGTAAGGCGTTGCTGCGCAACGCGTTTCGGGTTNNGTNANCGTTGCGGTCTTCCCGTGCGCCTGCGGCGCACTGGTATGATGATTCCAGNTTGTTGCGCTTGGCTTTTCAGTACAGAATGCACGGGTCTAGTTCAAAGCCTTAGTGATTGGGAATCATGTTGCTGCGCAACAAGATAGAGAAGGATAGTCGCGGCTGCGCCGCGACACTGAAACCCACTGCGCTACAACCCATTATGAACACTGCGTGTTCATCGTATATACTACAGTCGGTTAGCTCCGCGCCCGAAATCCGAACTTCCCCGGCGCGGCCACACGCCAACACGCGAGAGGGGGCACCGCACCGGCGGCACCCCCTCCCCCACCAAACCAGCAGCAGCTACAGCACCACACCCCGGCGATTCAACATATTCCCGATCAGCATTCGCACGTCGTCGATGCTGTTCGCGCCTTCGAACAGCTGCGCCGCCTCATCCTCCGTGAGCCCCAGCAGCTCGCGAGCACGGTCCTCTACCATCGTTGCCTCATCCGCCCCGTCGACGGGCAGCACCAATGCCCAGGACACCACCACCCCCGGCGAATCATCAAGCGTCACCGACTCGATCACCGGGCGATCGCCCACCAACAGCGAGGCGTGCCCAGCCACGCACGCGGTCGTCCCGCATTCCTTCAGCACCACTGCAGCCGGAACCGCCTGCCACGCCGCCCCCATATACGTCTCCACCGCAGCGTCACGTACCGCCTGGCTTACCCGCACGCTGCCCCAGTCCCGCTGGTCCCACCGACCCCCGTGCTGCTCATGCCCGCTCACCAGGTCGGCGTACTCCGTCTTCAGCTCGGTCTCGATCACCGCCAGCACCTCGCGCAGCAGCGCAGTGCCGCGCTTGCTGGTCGGCGTGAACTCGCTCTCCGTCGTCGTGCTCATGCCGCCACCGCCTCGCGAGCCGAAACCAGCGTCCGCAGCGCGGGGGCGCCGGCCGCAGTGAACACCGGCACTACGGACTTCTTGCGCCCCAGGGTATTGCCTACCGCAGTGACGAAATCCAGCAGATCGCCAACCAGAAAACTGAACATCACACGTCCCCTTCCAGGACCAAAAGGAAGCCACCCGAGACGCCCAATGCGTCCCACAAAAGCGGATTACCTCGTCTTCACAGTATACCCCAGCAATGCCGAAACCCGCAGGTCGCCAATGGAACCGGGCTCCTGTGCCTGCGTCCGCCCTACACCGCACCCCACCCTCCTCAGCCCGAACGCGTGTCATCCGAGCAACGGATCACCGACCGCGCCGGTACCGAGGAGAAGACCGTTCCCGCAGGTCAGCACAACGTCGATGATGCCGTGCGCGGACATGTTGACTCCAGCGAGTGCGACGGCAAGAGGGTCGAGGTCGTTGAGCGCCCACGTGCAGGTGTCGGGGTTCTTCCCTGCGCTGCGCATCGCCGCGATCGTGCCGAGCACCAGGCCGCCGGCCCCACAGCAGGGTTCAGCGATGTGCGTGCCCTCGTCAGGCGTCGCCATGGCACCGATCAGCAGCGCCAGGGACATGGGGGTGTAGAACGCCCCCGCTGCCTGCTGGCCGCTGCGTCCGCGCAGGATCGAGTACACCGGGCCGAGGAGGTCTCCCCCCGCCTGCTCGAATGAACCGAAGAGGTCGCAGTCTGCGAGGACGCCGTAACAGGCCCCGAGTGCCTCGACCTCGTGGTCGGCGGCGCGGTCGAGCCAGCCGGTCAGCGCACCGATGCGAGGTTCGAGGTAGGGGAACGACCTCGCCTGCAGCTGCCACAGCGTCCGCGTGTTCTCGGCAGTGTCGTCGAGGCAGGACAGACGGCGCAAGGCCGCCGGGAGCAGGGCGGGCGCGCCAAGCATGGTGTTCGCGGTTGCGAGGGCGGTCAGCGGGATCTGGATGTTGCTGGTCCCGTTTCGGTGGGTCGCGTTGTCGAGCCTGTCCGACAATCGATCAGGCGACAGGACGACTTCACGCCTGCTCATCGCTGCTCACCAACCGCCCCTGACGTCGCCGCTGACGCCTCCTCCAGCTCTCGCTGGACCTGGGCGACCACCTCGCGCTCCCACGGCTTCAGCGGGCGATTGCGGGGGTCGGACACGTCGCCCCGGTACCACGCGTCGGAGTCCTCCCAGATGCGCCGGTACGGGTGCCTCCCGGTGTCCAGTGCTGCGGTCGCGTCGCGCTTCGTCGTGAAGGTGTCCGCCGTCCCCTCACCGTCGGGGCCGCCGATGACGATGCCCCAGCTTCGCGTGCCGCGCTTGCGCACACGCCACGTCGACGGCGGGTACTGAAAGTGCCGCTGCACCGCCTGCTTGAAGCTCTCGCGCTCGTAGAAGCCCACCTCGCGACGCAGCCACTGCCCCGCCTCCGGGTCGAACCTCGCGTGCCGCTCCAGGTACGCGCGGACCTCCTCGGCCACCGACGGCCAGCCCAGCGCCTCCGCGCGGTCCAGCGCCCGCGCGGCCTCGTCGATGCACAGGCCATCAACGTCCTTGAGGAAGTCCAGATCGAGCACCGGCAGCACCGGATCATTGGTGACCTGTCCTCCCCGCACCAGTACCGCGTTGTCACCGTCCAGGACCTGCTGCGCCAGACGCACAGCTGCGTCCAGCGCGGCCACCACCTCGTCGGGGAGGGCGCTCCGGTCGATGCGCTCACCGGTCCGTGCATCGACCGCGGTCCGGCGCTCTGCGGCGATCACGCCGCGCGCCGTGACGTGCAGGTCCACGGCATCACTACGGGGGCTCTCGGTCGGCCTCATGCCTTCGCCGCCTCTCCGTCAGTAGCGAACCGGCACGAGACCGGATCACCGTGATGCAGGCCCATGCACTCCACCGCGGAGGGGTCCCAGACCCGCCCCGGCTTGCTCAGCTTCCGCCGCGTCTGCTGCTCGGCCTCATCGATCGCCGACGCCGACAACGCCTCGTAGTGCTCGGCGCCCGCCTCCGCGATCTCCGGCATGCCGCACGCCTTCCACATCCGCCAGTACAGGCCCATCCCGGCGTTGTTCATCGGCGTCCGGAGCGTGACCTCCTTCATCGCGGCCAGCACCTCGGCGGACGTCGCGGGCCGCAGGTCCTTCCCCGCCGCGACCCGCTCGAGCAGCTCCCGCGCGTGCGAGCGATAGAGCTGCTCGTGCACCCCGACGCCCTCGCCCTCGCCGGTCGGCTGAATCAGCGAAAAGCAGTGCCACAGCGCATCCGCATGCTTCGGGTGACGACGCATCGCGCCTTCGATCTCCCGCTCCGCTACGCCCATCAGGTTCAGCACCGACCCGATCGCCGAGGCGGCGTCGTCGAACAGCTTGCGCAGGTCCAGTTCTGCGGCCTCGGGCCGTGCGATCGTCCTACCCATGATCGGCCACCGTCCCGGCGAGGTCCGCCGCCTGAGCCTGCGCGGCGGACACGTCGGCCCCGAAGTGGCCCAGGAAGCTCAGCAGCTCCACGAGCAGCGCGGGCGAGAGGTCCGCCTCGTCCCCGTTCGGCGTGTTCGCGCAGAACAGCGCAGCACCCGGGTACGGCTGCCGGGTGCGGCCGAACTCCCCCGCGACCAGCGACGCCCACCGGTTCACGACGAACGACTCCCGGCGGAAGCCCTCTTCGTCGACCCACATCACCAGTTCGTCGCCGTCGAGCACCACGGGCTCCGCAGCGTCACACGCGAGTTCGCGGTACATCACCGCCAGCACGTCCGCAGCCGCGCCCAGCTCCACCAGGCGCACCGCGCCCGACGGATCGACGACGATACTGCGCTTCACGTTCGAATCCGACATCATCGGATGACCCCTTCCAGGTCAGTGGTAGCCCCGACTACCGGGACTGTCGAGCCGCCCAACTGCGGCCCACGCCAATCATGATACCCACTGTCACTGACAGTTTTTGAACGATCCCTCGGACAAGTCAGCATTACGCCCAAGTCGAGCTGTTCCCCTCACCCGACCTACGGCGGGTTGGGTGAGGGCAAGCAATCTCACAGCAGCATCGGGAAGGCAAGCACTTGTGCGCGCTTCTGCCGGCGGCCCGAGGGGCACGCCGGCAGAAGGTCAGCGCCGCTTATCGTCGAGCCAGGCGGGCGGCCAGGAGCCGGTCCTCGAGCGCGGCCTCCTCGGTCATCAGCGCCAGCGCGGTGTCGGCCACGTGCGCGAGCCAGGTCAGCGCGCACGGCCGCAGCGGGTGCGCCGGCATCAAGGGACCGTCGCCGGTCCAGCGGAGCCAGAAGTACTCCAGGTACTCATCGTCGGGTCCGTCGACGACCACTCGGGCCGACACCCGCACCTGCATATCCCTGCCCTCAGGCAGGACCACGTAGAGGCTCGGCGGGTTCGCCGGCTCAGGCAGGCCCTCCGCGACGATCCAGTCCAGCTCGTCGCAGCTCCAGGCGATCGACGACATCAGCCCGTGCAGCGCGTCCGAGCAGTCTCCGCGCTCGCTGAGCGGCTTGGCGGACTGCTCGGACAGGTCGCGGGCGTAGTCCCGGATCTCCTCCCGGTCGCGCGCCTCGAGCGAACGCCACCACGCCACGAACCTCTCGGGGTCGCGGCGCAGCACGACGGGGTCGAGCGCGCCGGCCGCCACCAGTTCCCCGGCATAGCCGCTGATGAAGAACGGGTCGTGATCGCCACGGTGAGGTCGTGCCGAGAACACCGGGCCGTCGTTGACGTTGACCCGCAGCACGCGATCTTCGGCCAGTTCCGAGGTGTCGACCGTGACTACCAGCGTGCCGGCCACGGTGACGTGCGCGGCCAGCTCCACCGCCTCGTCACTGAGCCCCACGCGCCAGGCCACCGAGCCGGGACCCCAGTCGATGGGCTCCGCTCCCTGCACACCTGCCGGGTCCGGATCCAGCGCCGAGACCTCGTTCGAATCTTATCTCCAGCTGACAGGCTTGGTAAGGGGTTGACCAGCAGGGATGCTGTGGTGGACATGTCCGTCACGAGGTCGTAGTTTGGCGGTGGGACGGTGCCCAGCAGCGGGTGCACAACCACACACGGGGGCTTAGCTCAGTTGGTAGAGCATCGCCTTTGCAAGGCGAGGGTCAGGGGTTCGAATCCCCTAGCCTCCACAGATATGATGAGTTTCTGACTGCTGTCAGCTAGGAGCCCCCCCCGGATCGCCGGCCCCGGGGGTTCTGAGCGTTGGGAGGTCCAGCAGATGACGAAATGCTTGACTGGCCATGAGGCTGGTCCGGCGAGTCCGTGATGGTGGCGGGTGCGCGGGGTGACTATTGTGGCGTCATGGCTCCGACGCAGCGTACGTATCGATGTGTGGAGGCCGACGTTCGCCGACGAAGCCGACGTGAGGCGTTCCTGGACGCCGCGCTCTGTGTCTTCACCGCGTTTTGTCGACGGTGCTCCGCGAACACCTCCAAGTCCTCCCCGCCGCTTCACAGGCCCTGATCTGCCAGAGCGCATAAAACCTAGTCAGAGCACTCGATATCGCACCGCTACTCAGTGGAGGAATCAGCCTCAAAACCGATCCTCCCATGCGCGCCATCCACGACGATGCCCGTGATACTCAGACGGCGAACACCGCCTCTACCGATCCCCTCGCAGCCGACACCACCACAACCAAGTTAGGGCGCCCTCGGGCCTGACTGTGTCGGATCGGTGACAATCGACAACGCCTTGCGGTGCCGGTGAACCACATACGACACCGACCACCGCGACGTCAGATCCTCGAGCTGCTGCTCCTCAAGCAACTTCACCCGCACCCACAGATGACTGCTAAGCCCCGGTATCCCGAGCGATCACATGCTCGGCATACGCGCACACCGAAGCCCGATCCCACCCTGACGGGACAACGACCGTCCGCCGAGAAGGCATCTGCAGATCATCCTCCCCATCCACATCCACGAACCTACGACCAAACGCGGCCACCCGCCTACAGTCGGGGCCAAATCACACCGCCCTGGTTGGAGCCAGACCAACTTGACATAGCCACCCGCTGGCGGGGTGTACTGCTGCGAGCGAGCAGTGATTCGAGATCTCCCGGTGTCCCGATCCACCCCGGGGACCACAACCGTTGCGCTGACCCGCAACGGTTGCTTGATCCAGTCGGGGGGAGCGCTCACCGGGCCGGTAAGAGCGCGAGGACAGGCGCTTGGCAACCACGCCCCTCGAGGCCGTGTTCGAGCATCACCTGGCCATCGGCCTCGTCGGCCGCGGTCCACGATGGGGGACTTGTACGACCGGATCCGCCAGTCGTCCGTCGCATCGCCCCGACGCACCGTCTATGGCGTCGACGGCGATGGCTCGCAGCGTGTCGACAGATCGCCACGACGGATCAGGACCCAGGTGAGCGGGAACCGGCGTCCTGCTCACGGTGGTGCTCCTGCGTGCGTTGTGTGAACGCGGCGGCCCTGCTTAGCGCCCTACTCGCGGACTTCCCGCGACTGGCCCGGTTAGCCTGACAAGGATGCTGCGGCCTTTCGCAGTGACGCCTCCAGAGTCGCTTCCGCCTCGGGTAGAGCTGCCGCGAGGGTTGTGACGGATCGGAGCCGCTCGGATGAGGCGTGATCCTTCTGTACTGCTGCGCGTGCGACTGCAGTCCAGGATGTCGCCGCATGGTGGGCGTTGGCTGCAAGGATGGCGGTTGCGTGATCGCCGGTGAGGCGTGCGATTTCATCGCAGCCCTGTGCCAGCAGTCGGCGGAAGAGGCCACCGCCGGTCCCCGCTTTCTCGATGAAGGCGCCGAGGCTGAATAAGTGCATCTCGAGGTCGTCGGTGGACAGGGCTCCCCAGCTGCAGACGTCGGATGCGAGAGCGCTGGCCGCGTCGAGGCCGTGTGACCCATGTTCTGCGGGCCCGGCGATCGTCGATGCGCCTGGGGTGCTCAGGCTCGCTGCGGATTGCGCGAATGCCTGTGCGGCCACCTCGATAATTGAAGGCGGCGTCTGTGGCCAATTGATACGAAACTGCGTGTGTCGGGTTGGCTCCGGGAAGGAGGTCGAGCGGCGCGCGCGTGCGAGTGCGTCCAGTGGGACGCGTTGAAGATCTTCGCGATCGTTGTCGGCGATGTACGCGATGCCTTGCGTCTCGTCGTAGCCGACTACCACGATGTCGTGGCGGCTCATGCGCAACTGGACCCGCAGATAGGGGAGTTCTGCGATCTCCGCCCAGACCAGTGCAGGGCGGCCCTGATCGATCTCGCCACGAAGGTTCTCCCAACCCTCGGCCGGGTCGTCGGTGGCAAGCACCTCGACGGTGCCGCCCAGACGGCGGGGGAGGTCCACCTCAAAATCAGGTCCTCGTCCGACCAAGTACACGGGTGGCATCAGCGCGCTTGATCGAATGTAGGTGAGGGAGAGGGCTCCGCCGAGGGCAAAGACGAGGCCCTCATCGGGTGGGCCGTCGAAACCGAGCCCGGTCCACTCCATGAGGTCTCGCATCGCACCGGACCCACAGTGGCCGCCCATTCGGTGCGGGTAGGGGTCGATCATCGAGGGGCCGGACACTGACACGAGTCTCCTGTGTTGAGGCGGTGCGGATCTTGTTCGTAGAGTCGATTGCCGGCCGACGACTGAGGCAGGTCGGGTTAGGCGTGGAATGCATCTAGTGGCGTCGCACGCTGCGTGAATATCAGAGGGCCATAGGCCTGTTTGAGAGCCGCCAGGATGTTGTCGAGAGGCAGGTCGTTGTACGTACCTCTTTCGCGGACGTACTCCATGTGTGTTGAGCCGTCCGCGGAGTGAGCGTGGAGCAACGCGTCGCTGTCGCCGGTGAAGTCGATCGGGGCAACTCCGAACCGTGCGCACAGTTCCGAGTTGAACGCGGGTGTTGCCTTGAGCCACCGTCCGTCGATGTAGACGTGGCTGTA
The DNA here is from genome assembly GCF_965137015.1 of Tsukamurella hominis. Classification (NCBI taxonomy): domain Bacteria; kingdom Bacillati; phylum Actinomycetota; class Actinomycetes; order Mycobacteriales; family Tsukamurellaceae; genus Tsukamurella; species Tsukamurella hominis. The sequence goes on from NZ_CBCRZG010000014.1 coordinate 7,873, forward strand.
CCCGTGATAGACGAAGACGTCGGTTCCCATCAGCTCACGTAGGGTGCCCGTTTGGAGGTGGTTACGGACGTCGGCGAAGCCGAACCGCGCTGGGATCCCGGCGGCGCGAAATGCGGCGGTGAGCACGACGGCCTTGGGGACGCAGTATCCACGTCCGGATTCGATTACGTGGCTGGCCCGGTAATGCTCTGGGTCGTTGGAGACGGTGTACGGGTCGTAGCGGATGGCGTCGCGTACCGCGGTGAACAGGCGGCGAGCTTTGTCTTTGTCGGTGGTCGCGTTGCCGACGGCTTCGCGTGTGAAGGTCGCGACGGTGGCGTGCTCGATGTCGAGGAAGCGTGAACCCGTCAGCGCCGCCGGGCTGACCGCGTTTGTCGGTGATGTGGTCATGGGGTCGCTCCGATCAATGCGGACCTGACGATCGGCGCTCGTTGTGCAATGGCGCGCTTGGCGTTCACGAAGTCAGCGGGTCTGTTGACGCAGTCAGCTGCAATCAGTTCTCCGGCGGAGAAATAGTAGCAGGTGAAGTCGCGGCCATGGGCGGGGTCGCCGCTGACCAGCACCTCGTCGTATCCGGTGTTGAGCCCGGCGATCTGGAGTTTGAGGTCGTATTGGTCGGACCAGAACCACGGCAGTGCGGCACGACCGGTTGTGTTGTCGCAGATTGTGGCCGCCGCGATTTTGGCGTGCTCGGTTGTTGCGGACACGCACTCGAGACGAACACGTCTCCCGTACCGCTCGATTCGGTGGTTGGCGCAGTCGCCGGCTGCGACGATGTCAGGATCGCTGCTACGAGCGCGGTCGTCGACGAGGATGCCGTTTTCGACGTCGATGCCCGCAGCTGCTGCGAGCTCCGTGTTCGGAATGACGCCGACGCCGACGATGACCAGGTCAGCGGCCAGCGTTTCTCCACCGGCGAGGACAACGCTGGCGACTCGTTTGTCGCCGCGGAACCCCTCGACGATTGCGTCGATCCGTACGTCGACACCCTTCTCGCGGTGAATTCGATCGAAGAATTCCGACACGACGGGCGCCGTGACACGTTCGAGTACGCGTCCTGCCGCCTCCAGGACGGTCACTTCGACACCCAGGGTTCGAAGCGAGGCCGCTGTCTCCAGGCCGATGTACCCGCCGCCGACAATGACGACCCGCGAACCCGGGACCGCGGCGGCGCGGATGGCCTCGACGTCGGTGGCGGTGCGCAGATAGTGCACGCCCGGCAGATCGGCCCCAGGGACGGGCAGTGCGCGAGCTCGAGCGCCGGTGCACAGGGCCAACTTCGAGTAGGACACCGCGTCGTTGTTGCCGAGAGTGACGGTTCGTTCGGCACGGTCGATCGAGGTTACGGTTCCGTCGACGAGCTGGATCCGTTGCTTGTCGTAGAACTGGTGGCTTCGGATCGCGACATCGTCGAGATGGCAATCGCCGGCCAGGTATGCCTTGGACAGCGGCGGCCGCTGATACGGCAGGCGGCCCTCGTCGCCGATCAGCAGGATGTCTCCAGCCCACTTCTCCTTGCGCAAATTGGCCGCCAGCTGTGCGCCGGCGTGGCTTGCGCCGACGATCACGACCCGATCAGTGCTCACGTCTCCTGCTTGGGAGTCAGACGGACCATCATCTTGCTGATCCCACGAACGAAGTTGGACTGCACGTACTCCGGATCACCGACCACCGCGATGTCGTCGAAGCGCTCGAGGAGTTCTTCCCAGAGAATGCGCAACTGCAATTCGGCCAGGCGGTTTCCCATGCAACGGTGCACGCCGAAACCGAACGCGATGTGGTTGCGAGCGTTGGACCGATCGATGATGAGCTCGTCCGGGCGGTCGAACACTCGCTCGTCGCGGTTGCCGGAGGCGTACCACATGACGACTTTGTCGCCTTTGCGGATGAACTGACCGTTGAGCATCACGTCCTTCTTGGCGACCCGGCGCATGTACGCCAGGGGGGTTTGCCACCGGATGATCTCCGACACCGCGTTGGGGATCAGGTCCGGATTGGCTTTGAGTTTCTCGAACTGGTCGGGATACTCGTTGAGAGCCAGCACTCCGCCGCTCATCGAGTTGCGGGTGGTGTCGTTGCCGCCGACGATCAGCAGCACGAGGTTCCCGAGGAACTCCATGGGGCTGTCGTCGAGAAGGTCTTTGGTGTCCTCGTTGCTCTGCAGCATGGTGATGAGGTCGAAACCAGGCTCCTCGCCTGCCGCGGTCCGCGCGGCCTTGTCTCGCCATAGCGCACTCAAGCCCTGTGCCATCGCGACCATCTCGCGGAAAACTTTGTCGTTGTCTGATGGTCCGCCGTTGGCCTGCTCCATCGACGTGGCCAGATCCGACCACTGGACGAGTTTGTGGCGCTGCTCGTAGGGGTAGTCGAGCAATGTCGCGAGCATCCGCGCGGTCAGTTCGACCGACACGGTCTGGACCCAGTCGAACGGTTCGTCGAGCGGTAGCTCGTCGAGGACTTCCCGGACGCGCGACCGGATGAGGCCCTCCATCTCGCGCAGGTTCTTCGGTGCGACGACTCCCTGGACGGCGGCGCGCTGCTTGTCGTGCCGCGGCGGGTCCATGGCGATGAACATCGCGATGTCCATGAAGCGGGGCGGCCGACCGATGATGATGAACGGTTCGGCGGAGAACGCGTCGTGGTTCTTGTCGACAGCGATGATGTCGGCATGTCGAGTGACCGACCAGAACGGCCCGAAGGGACTGCGGGGCTGGAAGTGAACGGGCGCCTCATTGCGCACACGCTCGAAGTAGGACCGCCACCTGCCCTGTCGGTAGAGGAATGGGTTGCTCAGATCGATGTCGGTGAGTTCGACTTCCTCGACAGGCGGGATGGGGGTCTCGGTGAAGATCTTTTTGCCGTCGGTTCGGGTGACGATCCGGCGGGCCTTGTCATAGACGTGGGCGCCACGGATTTGTAGATCGATCGGGATCATGGACTGCGCTTTGTCGGCGAGGGCAGTTGAGATGCTCATAGATGTTGCTCTTTCGCTTTAGACGTTCACAACTGGAACTCGGGAAGGCGAACGGTCAGACCGTCCCACTCGTTGTTGGCGGTCATCTGGCAGGCCAGTCGCGAGTTGGCCTCACGTTCGGGGTGCATACTCAACATGCCTTCTTCGACGTCTGTGCTGTGTCCGACGGTGTCGATCCACGCGCTGTCGACGACGACGTGGCACGTTCCGCATGCCGCCTCACCGCCACAGTCGCCATCGATCCCCGGTATCGCCTCGTCGACTGCAATCTGCATCAGTGACCTGCCGGGCGTCACCGGCGCGGGGTAGTCCTCGCCGTCGTGGGTCACGTAAGTGATCGTGGCCATGGCCACCTCCTTGTTCGTGGGTCGTAGAGGTGAGTGTGCACGCGGCAGATGTGCTTGATCCAGGCTCGGACGTCGCGATGTCTTGTTAAATTGGCTCATGTGAGCCTTGTCGAGTTGGGGATACCGCCGCTAGCGTTCGCGCAGCTCCTCGACAGCGGTGCCCTGGGCGCGGCGGAGACGCGAGCGTTCGGACGCATCATGGCCCGCGAGGGCGTCGATCTCGCGGTCGTCATTGCGCGACAGGGCCAAGTGCCTGTCCGGTGGTTTCACGAGGTGTATCCGGCGATGGACGCCCAGCAGGGATTCCGGTTGGGCGTGGCGTTCGCCGAGCACGCCCAGCTGACCTCTTTCGGCCCCCTCAGTTTGCCGCTGGTCAGTGCGGGTTCCGTCCTCGAAGTTGTTCAACTGCTTCGGTTCTTGCCCCTGATATCGACCGCGCTGAGCACCGAGTTCCAGCACGGAGACTCTGGACTGACGATCGCTCTGGCCGGGCGCACAGATAGCCCCGGCACCGATTGTCTCGCCGTCACCTACGGTGGTCTGGCTGTCCTGCGGTTGGTGGACATGCTCGCCGGTGCCGTCCCCTCCGTGGAGCTTCATCTGACATGCCAGGCGCCGGCAGACCTGATCGTCGTGGGTGAGATCGGCCATCGGATCCTTTTCGACGCGCGCGCGGCGTTCGTGCATATACCGGCTGCCGTGCTCTACGACGTGTGCCGCTTCTCCGACCCCGTGGCCTACCGGATCGGTATCGCCGAGCTTCGACGCGTCTACGAACAGCGCAGGCCCAATTCCTACACGCAGCTGGTCCGCGCACAGTTCGATGCTGACCCTGCGCGCGCTGACGGCGCTCGTATCGCGGCGGAGCTGGCGACATCGGTGAGCACACTCAAGCGACGCCTGCACGCCGAGGGCACCACCCTGCGTCGCCTGCGGCAGCAGTTCGCCCAAGAACGAGCCACCGCGCGACTGCTGGATCCCGGCATCAGTGTCGGCGAGATAGCCGCAGAACTGGGGTACTCCGAGGTCGCCAGTTTCTCCCATGCATTTACACGGTGGGTCGGGTGCTCCCCGACTCAGTTCCGCCGCGCACCGTCGAATCAGCGGGCAGCGCCGGGCATCTGAGCAGGTCAGTCCGCGCGGAGGAAATTGACGAAAAAGCTGTCTACCGTGGAGGTGTCGGCGTAGCGCGCGAAGTGCGTGAGATCGACTTTCACGAACTCGCTAGTGGCGGAAAAGTAGGTCTCGCCCTCCACGGTCCCGCTCGCCCCGATGTGCAGGGTGTGATCGGCGTCCTCGTCGATCCACGCCGTGAGGCGTACTGGTACGTGGAGGGGTACCGGTCGGCGGTACTTGACCGTCAACGTGCGCGTGACGGCCGGGGTGCCGGCGATCCACAGCGTAAATCCCATGATGTCGTCGCACGCGGCCGAGATGGCCCCTCCATGCGCCAGACCTGGTCCACCGGAATGCTTTTCGGTGAAGGAGTGATCTGCAAAGACTCGGTCCTCGTCGCGGTAGACCTCGAGCTGCAGGCCGCTGGCATTTTCCGGCCCGCAGCCCATGCACGATGGGGAGTGCGCGGGCAGTCTGCTGGGTGCTGACATCACAGTCCTCGAATCGATGCTCGTGCCGGTAGCGGACCGCTACTGACGGTATCGTTGGCAGGATGCCACATACGTGGACCAACAGCGAGAAGAATGCGGGTAGCGGTGAGCATCGATGGCCTCGACGACGTCGATCCGCGGCGGGTTCGTTCCAGGAACCGTCTACTCGACGCCACGGCGGTGTTGCTGCGCAGAGGGGGAGTGGAGGCTGTCACCGTCGAGGCGGTCACCAGCTTGTCCAGGGTTGCCCGCACAACCCTCTACCGGCACTTTGGCAGTACCACCGACCTGGTCGCCGCTGCCTTCGAGCGTTTGCTGCCCCAGGCCGATCGCCACGAACTCTCGGGGTCGGTGCGCGAGGACTTGATCCGGTTGATGGATCGTCAGGCGGACGTCATCGAACAGGCGCCGCTGCAGGTCACCACGGTCGCGTGGTTGGCGATGGTGCCCGAACGGGCCGGCGAGCAGAGCAACGCCCTGGCCCCACTGCGTGCGCGGGTGGTCGATCACTACCGCGAACCGTTCGACCGATTGCTCACCAGTGCCAGTGCCGTCGACGAGCTCGACGATTTCGACCTGACCCTGGCCATCACCCAGCTCGTCGGACCGCTGATCTTCGCCAAAATCACCGGCATCCGGGCCGTCGACGCCGATGACCGCCGCCGCATCGTCGACGACTTCCTGACGGCGCATCGCCGCATGCCCTGACCGCTCGCACGGTCCACGCCGAGTCCGAAGACGAGCGACCGCGCCACCGCTTTTCGCTACATCATGTAGCGTACCGATCCAGGTAGTTCCGTTTCGGCAGGAGTGGTGTTGATGGTGGTGCACCGGCGATCGGCTGGCGCGCGGTCAGAACGCGCGGAATACAGCGCCACGCTTGCGCGGGTGGCTCGGTACGCGCTAGCGCACAAGGTTGTCGTCGTCGGCGCGTGGCTCGCGGTGGGTGTGGTGCTGGCGCTGGCGTTCCCGCAGCTCGAGACAGTCGTGCGCCAACAATCGGTCGATCCGATCCCTGCGGGAGTGCCGTCATTTCAGGCTTTCGACCGGATGGGTACGGCGTTCGGGGAGAAAGGCGCCAAGACAACGGTTTTCATCGCCATGGAGAACCGTGGCGGCCTCACCCCGACGGTGCGCGTACGCTACGACGAGCTTGTTCAGAAACTTCGTGGCGCCACCGCCGATGTCGCTTCCGTCCGTGACCTGGTGGGGGATCCGACGACGGCGTCGCAGGCGGTGAGCCGCGACGGGACGGCCTGGTACCTGCCGGTGGGGCTGACCGGAACGCTGGGCGGCCCCGCCGCGACTCGCGCCTTGGATTCCGTGCGCGACCTCGCCTATCATTCGTTCTCCGGCACCGGTACAACCGTACACGTCACCGGGCCCACCGCCACCTTCAGCGATCAGATCGTCACGGCCGAAAAGGACCTTGTGGTGATCACCATGGCCACGGTTCTGCTGATCGCGTTCATCCTGCTGGTGGTCTACCGGTCGCTGTTCACCGCGCTCGTACCCCTGCTGGTGATCGGGATCAGCCTCGGGGTGGGTCGCGGTGTGGTGTCAGCGTTGGGCGAGTTCGGAATGCCCGTTTCACAGTTCACCGTCGCGTTCATGACGGTGATCCTGCTCGGTGCCGGCGTCGACTACACGGTCTTCTTCATCAGCCGCTACCACGAGCGATTACGGTCGGGCGCCGAGCACGCACCTGCGCTCATCGACGCCACCGCTACGATCGGGCGCGTCATCCTCGCCTCCGCCGCAACCGTCGCCCTGGCGTTCCTGGCGATGGTGTTCGGAAAACTGAGCGTCTTCTCCACTCTCGGGCCGGCATGTGCGATCGCGATCGTCATCGGGTTCCTCGCCACGGTCACCCTGCTACCGCCGGTCCTGCACGCCGCCTCCCACCTCGGGTGGGGTGCACCCCGCGCGGACCTGACGCGGCGCTACTGGAACCGCATCGCGGTACTCGTCGTACGGCGCCCCGCCTCGCTACTGGCTATGACACTCGTCGCTCTGCTCGCCCTCGGCGCAGTGGCGTTGGGCATCACCATCACCTACGACGACCGCAGCGGACAACCCGCCACCACTGACAGTAACGAGGGTTACGCACTGCTCGACCGGCACTTCCCGACCAACACTACCGTCCCGGAATTCCTCGTGATCCAATCCCCGAACGACATGCGTACCGCGAAAGGGCTGGCTGACCTCGACGACCTGGCATCACGCGTCGCGCAAGTCCCGGGAGTGACCCGGGTTGTCGGCGTGACCCGACCCACCGGCAGCCGCCTCGAACAAGCCCAGCTGTCGTGGCAGAACGGACAGATCGGTGACCGACTCGCCGCGGCAGTCAGTGACGGCCGATCACGCACTGGCGACCTGTTCCAACTTCGAGATGGCGCCGACCAACTCGCGACCGGCCTTGCCACGCTCGACAGCCAGATCCGCGCCAACCTGACACCGCTGTTGCGAATTCTCGACCAGGCCACGACCGCGGGACAACAGATCCAGCAATACCGACCACTGCTCGGTCAACTCCGCACAACCGCACCCGCACTCGACCAACTCATTGGGCAGGCACCGCAATTGGCCACCGCGGCAAGGCAGGCATCCGACGCCTTGAGTCTCGTGACCGCCGTGCGGCCCTTGCTCGACAACGCTCCCTGGTGCGCCCCGATCCCTCAGTGCGCCGCCGTCCAACAGCAACTCCGGACCCTGGGCACACTGCGGGATTCCAACTTCCTCCTCCAAATCGGCGCTCTCTCCGGGCAACTGGGCAACCTCGGCACACCCATCACCACCATCACCGCGCAACTCACCGCCGCAGTGGACACATTGGACACAACGCTGGGTGCTGTCACCGCGCGCGACCTCCCCGCACAACTCGCCCAGCTTCAGAACGGGGTGAGTCAACTCGCTGCTGGCTCCCGCGCGATTGCCGGGGGAGTCGCCGCACTCGTCGACAGCAACCTGCAACAGTTCGCCGGGATGGCCACCCTTGCCGCGCAACTACAGACCACCGCCCGCGAAACCCGCGGCTCGGACGCCGCCACGGGTTTCTACCTACCGCCTGACGCGTTCGTCAACCAAAAGTTTTCCGACGTTGCTGCACAATTCGTCTCTCCAGACGGGCGGACAGTGCGCTATGCCATCCAAACCGACGCCGATCCCTACAGCAGCCAGGCGATTGAACTCACCAACGCCATCACCACCGCAGCCCAGACAGCGAGACCCAACACCGCCCTGCAGAACGCATCGGTGTCGCTAGCGGGATTCCCCGCCATCAACGCCGACCTGCAACGCCTGCTCAGCCACGATTTCCGGCTACTCGCCCTGGCCACCCTCATCATCGTCGGCATCATCCTGATCGCACTACTCCGAGCGCTCATTGCACCGCTTTACCTGCTGGGAACCGTTATCCTGAACTACGCTGCAGCCCTCGGCGTGGGGGTGGTGATCTTCCAATGCATCCTTCGCACCGAGATTGCCTGGCCTGTACCGCTTCTCGCGTTCATCGTGCTCGTCGCCGTCGGCGCCGACTACAACATGCTGTTGATCTCCAGGCTGCGTGAGGAATCCCACCGCAGCATTCGCATCGGAGTCCTACGAACCGTCACCAACACCGGCTCCGTCATCACCTCCGCCGGCCTCATCTTCGCGGCAAGCATGTTCGGACTGATGGTCGGCTCGATCGCCATCATGACCCAGGTCGGCCTCATCATCGGTGTCGGACTACTCCTCGACACCTTCGTCGTCCGAACGATCGTCGTACCCGCAATCGCCACCCTGGCCGGACCAGCGAGCTGGTGGCCAGGCAAACACGGGTGACCCGAATCCACTGCGCCCGCATGACGACGAAACATAACGGTCGGCACGCGGCCCGTCGGCCCCACACCCAGCTCGCTATCTGATAACGCACACCGTAAGATCGACAGATTAAATAACTGGATGACGGTCGCAGGACTTGGTCGTAAGACCGCGGGCGTGTGCTTCGCGCCAGGCGGCGGCGAGGTTGTCGGCGCGGCTGTGCCAGGTCATCTCGCCGAGGTACTCGGCGTGCTTCCTCGTCGCATCGGTCCACCGCAGCTCCGCGTACAGGCGCCGGTACTGGCACCGGAGGACCACCCGCCCCAGCGCGTTCGGTGCGGTGCGGATGGCACGGTTGTGGCGGCCGCCTGCGGCGTCGTCCTGCTCTTTGGCCTGCACTGCCTTGTTCGACCCGTGCGGGACGCGCCAGTGGTGGTCTTTGACCGCGTCCTTGCTGTTCCAGCCCCACCGTGACATCCCTGGCGTCCCCCGCGCTGTTAGACGACGGTCAGGTGACGGCTGCCGGCGGTGGCACCCTCGGGTGCGCCGAACAGGCTGGTGCGGTTCTCGGCGGTGAGCAGTGTCAGGGCGTCGAGCTCGGTGGTGCTGTATCCGTCGGTGGCGAGCTGGGCGAGAACATCGCGGGCGAGCTCGGGTGTCTCGGTCGGGACACCGGGCCGGGTGCCGTACATCCGGCCGGTTTCGTTGAGTAGTCGGAACATCGCCCGGTACTGCCGGTCGGAGAGCACGCCGCGCTCGCGTGCTCGGACAACGAGCGAGGACTCGCTCACGCCCCAGTCCAGGCGCAGCTCGTCGAGCTCGTGCACGGTCCGGGTCGAGACCCGGTCCAGCGCCGGGCCGATGTCGTCGACCGGGGCGAGGAACTCGGCGGCGAAGACATTTGCCCGTCGCTCGGTTTCGGTGGGGCTGACCAGGGTCATCGCATCCATCACCAGGTGCCCGAGTTCGTGCGCGAGGGTCATGCGCATCCGGTCCGGCGGTAGTGCGGCGTTGACGTACACCAGGTGCGGGTGATGCGCGGTGGCGCGTAGGGTGACCGCGTCGATCTCGCGGTCGTGGAAGTCCTCGACGACGACGAAGACCCCGGCCGCTTCCAGCAGTTCGGTCATCGACCGGATGGGGCCGGCGATGCGCCAGAGCCGGCGCAGGACTTGCGCGACCGTGATTTCGCCGAGATCGGCGGCGTAGTCCCCGGGGTCGAGATCGGGCAGCGCCAGTTCCGGATCGAGATCGGTGTGGGCGACGACCCGGCCTAGCCGCATCGCGACCAGGTTGGCGCGCGCCCAGACGCGGTCACGTTTCCACTCCGCTGTGGTGGCGTTGGCGCGGAAGTGCGTGCCCTGCGCAGGTGAGCGCTCGAACGCGACGCACAGCGCCTCGACCGGGCATTGCAACGCCCGGGCGTAATCGTCGAGCGCCTTACCTGCCAGCGGCAGAGCGCCAGCCTCGACCCGGGTGACGTGCGATCCGGAGATCCCGGCCTCCTCAGCGAGCCGCTTCTTCGACCAGCCGTGCGCCAGTCGTGTCAGCGCAACCATCACCGGGTTCGCCTCGGCCTGCGAGAAGAGTGCCGTCACCCAGATCGCCTCCATATCCTCGATCGATCCCTGCGTTCCACGCTATCGCGGTAACAGCCGAAATCTGCGCAGAAACACCGTGTGAACTGCGACTTTCTGCCCGACGCGGTTATCTCCATCCGAAACGCAAGTGACTGATGTGACGTCCGTCTCGCTCGCGAGAGCGAGGCGAGACGGTTTGGCCAATTCTGCAGGTCACGGCGTGTTGTCTTGCTGAGAACTGTACCACGTTAGGCAAGATTCCATGCAAGTAATTACATCGATGGGAGACAGATCGTGACGGCACTCATGGACGACGACATCAACCCGCTCGACGCGGGAGCGGTTTCTCGGAAGGAGGCGCAGCGGATCCTGCGCCCGGTGACGATCGGCGTCGGCGCGCTGCTGCTGGCCGCGGTCGATCACTGGAACACGCTGACCGCGGGGCAGCCGGCGCACTTGCGGACGGTGCTGCAGCCGCTGCTGCGGGGTAGTCACGTTGCGGCGTTTGTCTCCGCCGGCACCAACGTGTGGCTGAGCACCCAGGGGATGCACCCGCCCGGGCACCTGGTCAAGCGGCCGTATCAGTGGTCCGAGGTGAGTAGTCACGGCCGTACTTACCTGGCGATCCATCACAAGGAGATGGAGGGCACCAACACTCGGCGCAAGGCCTTCATCAAGCAGGACTCGCAGACTCTGCAGCTGGTGGGCGATCCCACGCACTGCGAGCTGACCTGGGACTACGACGCGGCGACCGATTCGCACGTGCGGCGGATCTGGGTCAGCGCCCCCGGGGTGCAGTGGGAACGGTTCGAGATCCCGATGGACCAGGTGCAGCAGAGGTACGCCGCGTGGCGCAAGCGGGACGTGCGCTGGCTGCCCGGGCGGCTGCCCGCTGCGTCGATCGCCGACGCCGCGATCGCCGATGACGTGGTCATCGATGTGCGTGACGAACAGCAGCGTCGGCGCACTGACATCACGACCCGCCGGCCGCGCCGCGCCGACGGCCTCGAGGACCAGCGATGAGGGCCGCCCCGGTCACGGTCCACGGGGTCCGGTCGTGGACCGTCGTCGACCAACAGGGTTTGCCGGTGCTCGAGATCGAGCAGTTCCTGCATTGGCAGCGGGCGATCGGACGTTCTCAGAACACCGTCCGCTCGTACGCGCGGCACCTGAGTCAGTTCTATCGTTGGCTGGCTGCGCGGGGAATCGTTTGGGATGAGCTGGATTTCCGGCAGCTTTGTGACTTCGTCGCCGTTCTCACCGCTGGACTGCCGCCGCTGCCGTCGCGGTGCGGGGGCCGTGCACCCGGCACGGTGAAAGCGGTCAGCGCCGCGGTGCGGGAGTTTTACGAGTTCCACCGCGTCGAGGGCCGGGGACCGCAGGATCTGGTACTGACCCGCAACCCGTCGAAGCTGCCGCGGCGCGCGCACAGCTTCCTTGCGCACCTCGAACACCGCCGTCCGCGCGAAGTCTCCCGCCTGGCCCGGCCCGACCGGCAGTCGGCAGAGACCGTGCAGGTCATCGACTTCGAGACCGACTTCGCCAAGCTGCTCGCCGCGGCGTCGACCACCCGTGACCGACTGCTGCTGTCGGCGCAGTACGACCTGGGCCTGCGGGTAGGCCAAGCGCTCGGCCTGCGCCACGGCGACTTGAACCCGATGCGCAGGCAGGTGATGATCCGCCGGCGTGACGACAACGCCAACGGGGCGCTATCAAAGCAGAAGACCCAATTCATCGTCGAGGCTCCGCGGCGGTTCTTCGACCTGTATGCCGCGTACCTGCTCGGTGAGATCGCCCACGTCGACAGCGATTACGTGTTCGTCAACCTCTCACGCCCACCCGTCGGTGGTCCGATGACCTACTCCAACGCCTACCAGCTCATCGAACGGATCGGCGCCGCCGCCGGGATCGACGACCTCAACCCGCACATGCTCCGCCACACCCACGCCACCGCCCTGGCCAAAGCCGGATGGACCGCGGCCGAGATCGCTGCCCGCCTCGGCCAATCCCATTCGGCCAGCGCCGACGTCTACATTCACCTCGCCAGCGACGACCTCGCCGAAAAGCTCCGCACCACCGAGCATCTGGTCTGGCGAGAACCGCAGCAGTACCGACTGAAGGGAGACGGCGATGGCGCGCGGTAACGGCGAGCGCGCCCGGTCCGGGCCCCGCGGCGTCCCCGCTCTGCAGGTGCCGGACGGGCCTTGGTGCGCATCGACGTGGCCGGTCGTCGACATCGCCGGCGACCGCCGCCGCGCCGCCACCGACCCGTGCGCCGTCTCCGACTGCGACGGCGAGCGGTACTGGCTCGGCGGCCCCGGTGGACGCGCAGCCGCCACCTCGGGGCTGTGCTATGCCCACTACTTCCAGTGGTTCCGCGCTGGACAGCCCGCCGACTTTGACGCCTGGGCCACCACCAGCGCTCTGCCCGTCGGCGTGCCCCGTGGACGGCCCGCCACCACGCAGGTCGTCGACTTCCGCCGCATCCCAGCGGCGGCCGCCGACGAAGTCCGGTTCGTCGCCGCAACCAAGATCGGCCGCGGCGACTGGACCCCCAACGCCGGCCTGCGCCGCGCCCTGATCGTCCTCATCGAGGTCGCGCACGGGCGTATCACCAGCTCCCTGACCGAACGCCCCGTCGACGACTGGCTGCTGCTGTGCAGGCAGCACTGGCCTTACACCAACTTCGACTCCCTCTGCGCTCCCTACATCCGGAGGTTCTTCCGACTCCTTCACGGGGCCACCGACCCCGACCCATGGGCCGCGGATCACTGGCGGTGGCGCGACGGATTCGAGTTCGTCCTCGACGCCACCCAAGCCGGGGCGACACGAACCGCTGTCGACTGGGCCACCATCCCGGTGCCCTGGCTCAAAGAGGCCGTCAAAAGCCTGGCCCGCCAACAGTTGTCTACCTCCCGCATGTCCTGGGGAACGCTCACCCAGTGGCTGCGCGCCACCCGCCAGCTCGCCCAGTTCCTCACGCTCGACGGAACCGTTCCCGAACCGTCTGCGGTCACTCGGACGGCGTTCCTGGACTACCTCGAATGGACGCGCCGCCCCGACACCAAGGCAAGCCCCCAGCTCGCGAACACCGCGGCCTACCTGCTCGAAACACTGCGCGACTGCGGACTCGTCGACGACCTGGGATCAGCGATCTTCCTGCGCCGCGGCGAGAACGTCCACCGCAAGACCCGCCGACCGAGGCCCTTTCCACCCGATGTCATCGAACGCATCGACACCCTGATCGTCGACAACCCGGCCACCGACCCCACCCTCCGGGCGATGATCGCCACCACACGATGGGCGGGGTGCCGCATATCCGAACTCGTCGCCCTCCCGATCGACTGCCTCCAACACAGTGAGCAGGGCCACTGGATCGAATACTGGATGACCAAAACCAGCGCCTGGCGGCGGCTTCCAGTCCCCGAAAGCCTCGCCGAGATCATCCGCGACCAGCAGACCCGCGTCCGCGACACCTACGGCCCCGACGCCGAGCACCTCTTCCCTGGCGCCCGGTCCAGCGCCATCGCCGGCCGCACCCAGCCCTGGTCCACCAGCGGGCTACGACACCGCCTCGCCGCACTGTTCCGCGAGCACGGCATCACCACGTCCGTCGCCACCGGCGAGAAGATCTCCGGAGGCGACGTCCACCGCTTCCGCCACACCATCGGAATGCACCTGCTCAACAACGGATGGACCCAACCGGAAGTGCGCGACTTCCTCGGCCACCACAGCGACACCATGACCGCGACCTACGCTCGCATTACCGACGACACCCTCGCCCGCAAAGCCCGCGAATTCTGGGACACCAACCCCGACAAGGGCGTCGACGCCACCGTCGAGCGCCTGCGCGCCCGCTTCACCACCGCACTGCCCAACGGGTTCTGCACGCTCCCCGCGACGCAGCGCTGCGAGTTCCGCCCGAACCCCTGCATCGACTGCTCCTTCCACGACCCCGGCGGCCGCACCTTCCTCGGCGCACACATCACCCACCGCGACCAGCTCAGACAGCTCGCCGCCCAAGCACAAGACAACGGCGACCGCCAGGCAGCGGACCTGAACAAGACCATGCTCGACAAGGTCACCAGGCTCATCGACGAAATCGACTCAGACACGCAGGAATCCAGGTGAGCAATGGCGACCGCGATCACCGCACTGCACGCCTCACCGCGGCCGCCGCCGCCCGCACAACCAGCGCGACCGCCCGCGCACGTCGAGCCATCACCCGGCTGCACAACACCGGACAACCCGTCACCTTCGTCGCTGTCGCCAGAGCCGCCGACGTCTCAACCAGCTTCCTCTACAAGCAAACCCAGCTCCGGCAGGATATCGACGCGAAGCGCGGCACCGCCACCGCCGGAATAGAACGCTCCAGGGCAGCCAGTGCCGAATCCCTCCGCACCAAGCTCGCAACCGCGATCGACCGCAACCGCGAACTGACCGAACAGCTCGAGCAACTACACACCGAGAACGAGGCGCTCCGAAGCCGACTCCTCGAACTGGGAACCCGGCCGCCGGCCAAACAAGAAGCCCGTCGAGGAGAACATGCAGATAATCCGTCCGCCACAGGGCCACAACAGCCACGATGAGACCCGTCAGCCACGTCGTGGACAGTCAGGAGGCTCCTAGAGATATCGTTCCCTCCCCCGGCGCGCTCATCACCACACCACCGCCTGGGACATGACGCGCGTCAGCTCGTCGAGCACGGCGGTCTCACCGTCCAGCAGCCAGGTGTCGATCACGGCCCAGATCCGCTCGGGACCGTCGTGCAACGCGACCGCCGCCTCGGCCGACGCCGCGAGCACCGTCCGTCGGACGCCACCGTCCAGGATCAGGTAGTAGTTCCGCATGGGAAGCCCCTTTCAGGCTAAGGGGGTTCGGCCTTCGCCGAACCCTGGGAGGTCGCCCAACTGCGACCCACACCAATACCATACCCACTGTCACCGACAGGTTTTCGTGACAGGCGGCCTCCACCCCACCACCACGACGGCGGGTGCGCGACAAGAGCTAGTGCTGGCCCGAGAGAAGTCTCTCGAGGGCATGCTCGGCCTCGACGTAGTCGGCGGTCCGCCCGTCCGGGCCGGCACCGACCGAGAGCACTGCGACCACCTGGTCGTCGATGGTCAGCGCCAGGTGCGGGAGGCCGGCGGCGCCGGCGCCGGCGTGCTCGCGCAGCAAGGTGCGCGCGGCGGCGCGGGCCTCGTCCACCGCCCCTTGCCGGTCGGTGGCACTGCCGTCGAGACTCACGGTCTGTGAGTCGGCGGCCAGGACGGTCAGAGATGCGCTCCAGGTGATCATTCCGCCAGTCTCGCACCTGCCGCGCCGCCGACCGGTCCGCAAGAGCTGGTTGTCCACAGCCCGCCCCGCTGGGGGTGGATGCTGTGGACTAACCCATGCGGGCTAATGGTCGGCGTCGAGCCACCCCGCACCGCGCAGGTGGTGCCTCGAGCCTCGCGGCCGCCAGCTCGGCGCGAGCGGGTTCGCCGCCGCGTCCGGTCCGTCGGCGAACGCCGCAACGGCCAGCGTGTGCGCGCGGCGCATCGTGTCCATCACGCTGTCGAGGGCCACCAGGTCGAGGATGTTCACGGTGACCGGCCGCAAGGTCAAGGTGACCATCGGGTAGCGCGTGCCGGTGATCGGGTGGGGGAACATCTTGCGCTCGGCGGTACCGGTGGGCGCGCTGGTCCACGTCAGCACCGTCCGCGCCACCACGGTGTTCTCCATCCTCGCGTGGGGCCACGCCGCGCTGTGGTCGACGGCCATCCCCTGCCGGGCCTGCCGGGCCAGCGCGATGAACCCCGCCACGTGCTGCACATGGAAGGCGCAGACGAAGTTCATCGTCAGCTGCCCGCCCAGCTCCACCGCCATGCTCGCACCCGGCCCGCCACCGTCGGTCACCGACACCCGGCCCGCGATCCGACCCGTCAGGTCCACGGACACCCGCGTCACCACGGCCCCGTCCTGGATCTTCTCCAGCGGAGTTCCCGGCACTCGCGGCTCCACCCCGAAACCATCCGGCGTGCTCATCGGCATTGCATCCACCCTTCCAGCGGAAACGACCTCCCGGCCTCTCAGCCTCGGGGTCAAGGTCGCCCAACTGCGACCCACAACCACATCGTATCCGCAGGCACCGACATGTTTCCCGCACCTGCACTCATCACCGAGTTCCCCTCACCCGACCTACGGCGGGTAGGGTGAGGGGAACCCTCATACGAGACGCCGGCCCCCGGCTCGTAGGCCCGTGGGGGGCGGCGCGGCGTCCCCCACGGGCCTACCGGTGGTCAGGCCGGGGCCAGCGCGTCGAGTACCTTGCGCGCGGTGACCACTTCCGGGGCATCACCCGTCAGCACCCGTTCGGTGTGCGGGTCGCACAGCACGCTCAGGTGGGCGCGGTGGCGGCTGAGCGTCACGCACAGCCGCCCCGGGTCGAGGGCGAACGGTTCGGCCTCCCTGTACCCGGCCAGCGGGTGCACGGCCACCACGGCGGGTCGTTCCAAGCCCTGCACGCTGTTCGCCGTCCCGATCAGCAGCCCGGGCACGTCGGCCAGCAGCGCCCGCAGCGCGCCCGCCTGCGCGACGTGAGGCACCACAACGGCCACGTCTGATCCACTCATCGGCACAGCACCGCTGCCGCCGACGCGGTAGTTGTGCCCGACCAGCTCCCGTACCCGCTGCGCCACCGCGTCGAGCAATCCCGGGTCTGTCGGCCCGTACTGCACGGGCACCGACAGTGCCGTCATCTCGGGCAGCACCGCGCCCGTGTCGGTCACCAGAGCCTCATCGGGACGCCGCGACCCGAACGGCATGCCCGGGTAGAAGTGCTCCGAGAGCAACGCGCACGTCTGCGCGCCGAGCCGCCAGGAGTTCGTCAGCGGCACTTCGGTCATCGCATCGCCGTGCGCAGCCAGCAGCGCATCGGGCGCGCTCCGGTGCGGCCCCGTGGCCTGCCCGTCCCACCGCACCGTCGAGCCGGTCACCACCGGCGCGATCTGGCCCGGGTCACCGACCAGCACGACCTGTCGCGCGAGCGCGCCAAGCGCTCCCAGGTCGCCGTAGGTGCACTGCCACGCCTCATCGACTGCCAACACGTCGGCTGCGACCCTTTCGGGGTCCATGTACAGCCACCGCGCGGCGGTCCCCACCAGGATTTCCCCACCGCCAGGACGCGACCACCGCGCCGACCGCCCGGTCACCGTCGGCACGCCGAGCGCGGCGGCGCTCACCGCGCCCCGCCCGGACGTGATGAGCGACACCCGATCCGATACGCCCGCGATCCGCTGCGCCAGCTCCGCTGCCTGTCCTCGGGTCTGCGCGGCGACCGCCACCCGCAGCCCGCCCCGGTGCGCGAGCGCTGCCGCGAGCAGACTGACAGCGCGCGTCTTGCCCCCGCCCGGGCAGGCCCGCAGGATCACCGCCGGATCGGCGCTCCACACCGCCAGCAGCACCCGCGCCAGCCGGGGGTCATCGAGCAGCGCCGCACCCGGCCACCCCCGGCCCGCCGTCCCGGCGGCGGC
>NZ_CBCRZG010000014.1:25704-135590 GCF_965137015.1 Tsukamurella hominis
GCTCCCGCGCGCGGGGGCCGTCCGAGCGGCGGGGCGTGCCCCCGGCGCGGTCGCGGCACCGGTAGTGCTGCGCCGCAGGTTCTTCGGCATCGTGCGCATCAGGTTCCCTTTCGCATCGTCGGCCCCGCCGTGGCCGGTTCGTCATCGTCTTCGGCGGCGGCGATCAGCACATCGAGCGGCACGTCACGGCGTACCGGCTCCGGGGTTGCGCCTTGCGAGAGCCACGAGAACCGGCGCTTGTAGAGCCGCGCGAGCATCATCCGCGCCGACCGGATCGTGGACGGCGACGGCGGAGCACCGATCACCGTCACCGGCTCGCTCGCCGTCGGGCGGTAGCCGCTGCGTCCGAGACCACCGACCGTGACCACCAACGTGCCGTGCTCGACGGCGGTAGCGGTCACCGTCCCGGTGAACCGGTCCCCCGGCCCCGGCATCGGATCGAGAGGCGCACCGGCCCAGCCCACAACCTCGGACCCGACGCGCAGCCGGGTATCGAGCCGCTGCGCCGCGACCTGGACCCTGCCCTGCCCGGACGCCGCACCCACCGCGACCGTCCCGGCCAGGACGTGCCCGGTGTGCACACTGCGCGCCCGCCAGATCGGATCTTCGAGCAGCGCGGCGGCATACACGTCCGCTGCATCGCACCGCGACCGCAAGCGCTGCGCCGCCAGGCCCAGCGACTCGGGCACCTGCCACGACCGGCCCGCGTCCACCGAATCCCGGTACCGTTCCAACAGCCAATCATCATCCGCCGCAATCACGCCCAGTCCCGGCAGCACGGTACCGGCGGTGACTGCCCGCTGCCAGCGCAGCGCCGCCCGCGTGCCGCCGCCGATCCGCAGTGCCCGCCGCCACAGCGCGGCGGTGTCCTGCCCGGGAACAACACCGAGCACCCACCGCTGCCGGGTCGTCGGCAGCAGCTCGCACACCGCGCCCGATCCCGGGTGATCGGCGCGCTCGCACCACCAGCCCGCGACCGCCGAACCGGCCAGCACCGCCGCGCCCTCCCGCGCCGGGTCGGTGTGCTGGCCTGCCAACCGGGCCAGCAGCGGCAGCGTCACCGCGTCCGAAAGCACCCCGGTCGGGCCGACCGCGAGCGCATCGACCGGCCCGCCCGCCGCCGTAGCAATCGCGGCCAGACCGGCAGCGCCCACGCCCTCGTGCACCGTTCCGTCAGCGCCGATAGCCTGCACCCGCACGCCCTTCCCGGCACGGCGCGCGGTCACCGCCACCGCGCAGGGGCGCACCAGCACCGGGACATGCAGCAGCCGCGCTACCGGAGTCCCGGCGTCGGCGGCAGCGACCCGCAGGGCCGCGTCGAACAGTGCCCCGCTCACCGTGCACCCCCGGCAACCGCGAGCGCCCGCGCGGCGGCGGCGAACCCGTCGGCCAGCGCCACCGTGGTCACCGAGCCGTCCGGGCGGGCAGCGGCACCGCGCACCGTCGCCGCCGTCCACCCGCTGCCCGCGAGCGCGCCGTCGAGCCATTCATCGAACGCGGCCCGCGCCGCCTTCGCGGTCATGCGGCCCACCGCCCACCGGCAGCAGTGGGAGCCGGGGTCACGCGCACCGTCTTGGCCCAGTCCGGGGCGGAATCGACCGCATGCTTGCCGATCAGCGCCACGATCAGCGGCACCGGCAGCCGGTGCGCAGGCCACGGGGTACCCCCGTCGGTGAGCACCACGATCACGTCGGCGGCGGGCCGCGCGGCCAGCGCCGCGTCGATCCCGACCCGCATGTCGGTGCCGCCGCCGCCGATCACCTGCACGTCCCGGATCGACCGCACCGGGCGCGGCGCGGTCGCCCCGGCATCGCAGCAGGTGACCCGCACCAGGTTCACCGACGCCTGCCGCAGTACCGCCGCCGCCTCGGACAGCGCCGCCGCCACGTCGCCGTCACCCATCGACCCGGACGTGTCCACGATCAGGTCTACGGTCAGCTTCGGCGCGCGCATCGACGGCAGCAGCAGACCGCGCGGCGCGCGCCGGTTCGGGCGGGTGAACGAGTGCTTGACCTGCCCCGCCATGTCCGCCACGCTGCGCCGCACCGTCGCCCGCAACACCCGCTGCCAGGGGATCACGGGCGGGGTCAGTGCAGCCGTCGCCCACCGCGCGATCCCCGCCGGTACCGTGCCCCGATCCGTGCCGCCGCGCATCGCGGCTTCTTGCACCGCCCGCGCCACCGTTACGCGTACCAACTCGCCCGCCGCGCTGGACAATCCGGCACCGCTTCCCAAGTCAGCAGCTTCGGGCAGTTCCCCGGCCAGCGGCGCGTCCCCAGCACCGGAGCCGCACCCCGCACCGGCACCGTCCCCGGTGCCCGCCGCGCCGCTCTGTGCCGGGTCGCCGCGCTGTTCGGGCGGTACCGAGCCGACCAGCTCCCGGTAGTAGACCTCGGCGGCGTGCCCCGCCTCGCATCCGAGCGACTGCGGGGTCACGCATCCTTCGGGCAGGCCCAGTCCCGCCGCCAGCAGGTCGTCATTGATTTCGGCGTCACCGGCCAGATTCCACAGCAGCCGGGAGACCGGGGCGTCGAGTCCGTCCACCCGCACGCCGTGCTCGCGCAGCAGGTGCCCTACCTCATGCAGCAGCACCGCCCCGGCCTCGGGGATCGACCACGCCCCGCCCTCTTCCAGCAGCGCCGGATCGACGTAGAGCCGCCAATACCGGTCCACCGCAAACGTTGCCAGCCCGGGGTAGGCCACCGGCACCATCGCGAACACGGCGGACGCGAAATACGGCATCTGCTCGACGGCGTTCATCCGCGCCAGGCGCAGCCGCCGCCACTCCGCGCCGGTCAGCGCCCGCAGCTCGCCACTCACGCCGCCGCCTCCGTGTCGAGACCGGCAGCGATCAGCACGTCACGGAACTTCCGCGCCGCCGCAGGAACTTTCGCCTTCGGGGGGCGCGAGACGGCCAGCGACCGCGCCGCCGCACCGGCCACGTCGGGCGCACCGCCCGTGGCAGCAGCCACCAGAGGCCCCCACGCCTCGATCCACGCCGACTGGCTCCCCTGGCCCGCCGCCCACGCGGTCACCGCCGACAGCACCGCCCACACCTGATCCGGGCGGGCACCCTCCCAGTCCATCACCGACGGGTCCGCGAGCACGTCCAGCACCGGCGGCAGGTCCAGCGCTGCGCGCCACTCGACGTACTCGCTGCCCGTACCGTCGCCCACCAGACCGAACACGGCGGTCTGCACCGCAGCCGCATCGTCGGGCCGCAGCCGCGCGAGCACCTGCGCCGTGGCCCTCCACGACCGCCGCGAGGGCCACGCACGCCCCGCATCGACCTCGTTGTCCGGGAGCCGGTGCAACAGCTCCGGGCGGGCCTCGATGAACGCCGTCACCAAGCCGACTTCCTCCGCGATCCGAGCCGGGTCCGCAGAGACCGCCCGCGACGCCGGGGTCACGAACCCGCCGCGCATACCGGTAAGCCACTCGGCGGCGGTCGGTTCGAAATCAATGTGCAGGAACCTATTTGCCATGGGCGCGGCCAACTCCACACCACCCGCAGACCGGTCGGGCGGATTCATCGCCGCCACGATCCGCACCGCATCGGGCAACGGTGCCGAGCCTGCCACCCGCTCCAACGCCACCGTCAGCATCGCCGCTTGCGTTGCCGCACTTGCCGTATTCAGCTCATCGAGCAGCAGGTAGCCGCCGTTCGCCGCGATCAGCGGCCCCGCCCAATCCGGCACGCTGCGCGTCACCACGCCGGTGTCGTGATTCATCCACGGCCAGCCGCCCACCTCGACCGGATCGCGCTGCGACCCGATCAGCACCTGCATCGGCACCTGATCGGCCTGCGCCAGCGCCGTCACCAACGAGGTCTTACCGAAGCCGGGATCGGAGACCAGCAGCGCCGAAACCTGCGCCCTGCCCGCCGCATCCAACACCGTCACCGACGTACCAAGATCAGCCATGTCATCCTCCATCCAGAGACCGAACACCCCACCCCGACAACCGGGATAAGGACCAGGCTCGACTACCGAACCCATAGCCCCAGTATAGCGACCACGACCGACAAATAACGCTGTCCACCAGCACTATTCGATACTCGACCACCCACCGAAAGCACCGCATTTTCCACCCTCCCCACCCACGGCGGGTTGGGAGGGTGGAAGACAATCGGAGAAGTCTTTGCCGGTGCCCGCCCGGCGCGGCCGGCGCGCGGCCTGGACTTGTCGGTGCGCTCGCATATCGTCGACGCCATGAACACCACCTGGCCCCGACGCGGCGCTGCACCCAGCGCCTGGGCGCAGCGCATGCTCACGCCGAAGACCGCGGTGATCCTCGACTTCGAGACGTGCAGCTTCGACGGCGCCGTGTGCGAGGTCGCCGTCATCGCCGCCGATACCGGCCAGATCCTCCTCGACACCTTGATCAACCCGTGCGCACCGATCTCCGGCGAAGCCCAGCGCGTGCACGGCATCAGCGACGCTGACACCGCCGGCGCGCCCACCTTCCCGCAGCTGCTCCCCCACCTCGAGCGCGTATGCCGCGGCCGCGTCTGCATCACGTACAACGCCGCCTTCGATCACGGGCGCGTCGTCTTCGAGGCCGACCGCTGGCGCCTGCACACCCCGCTGACCGACTACGAGCGGTGGGACTGCGCCATGGTCGAGCGATCCACCTGGCTCGGCCTGCGCTGGCGGTACCGCCGCCTCGGCGGCACCCACCGAGCGCTCGGCGACGTCCAGGCGACCCGCGCCCTGCTCCTGGACATGGCCGGGCCGGCGATCGCCGAGAGCGCCGCGGCGTAGGGCGGCCATCCGCCGGCCTGGCGTAGCCGCGCCGCACACCCCGCCGCGGGGCACCTCGTGCGATGGTGCGCCGGCCTGAGCGCACCGTCGACCCCTATGGAGGCCACATGTCCACCACCGATCGCCCCAGCTACGCCCGCACCGGCGACTGGCAGGCCCGCACCGCGCACTGGAGGCCCCTCACCAGCTGGGCCGCCGGCGACCAGCCCTGGGAGGAAGCGCCGGAGACGGTCCACGGCCTGCTGGGTGTCGAGCCCCAGGACCGCTACGACCACCTCGAGCTGCTCCACCTCGCGCTGCTCGCGGTGTCCCTCGACCGCCGGCGCCTCGAGGCCGAGTTCGCCGCCCGCGCGCCGCTGGACCCGCAGCGCGACGACATCGACGCCGCCGAGCTCGCGCGCTACCAGGCGGACCTGACGTTCAACTCGCTCGGCTCCGCCGACCACCTGCACCTGTTCGAGGCGGCCCTCGCCGCGAAGATCACCGCCTGCGGCGACGAGGACCTGCGCGAGGGCCTGCGCTGGATGCCGGAGCGACCGGGGATCGAGCAGACGCCCCGCGCTCGCGCCGTCGCCTGGTCGGCCGCGCTGCGCTTCGGGCTGCTCTCGCAGGACCTGGCGCTCCTTCTCGACCTGCCGCCGGTGATCACCTTCCGGCGGTTCCTTCTCGCCAGCGCGGGCCGCACAGCGCGCCCCAACGCCGTCGCCTGCTACAACGAGCCCTGGCGCGCCGGCAGCACCAGAGCGCTCCAGCGCCAGAACACCCACGGCGATCTGGTCTTCGAACTCACCGTGCCGCCGTCGGCGATCGTCACCATCGCCCATGCCGAACCGCGCCGGGACCAGGTACGCCGGCATCCCGCGCGCGAGACCGGCGAGGCCGGCCACCCTCTGGTCGCGGCCATCGCCCCGATCGACGTCGAGCACGTCCTAGCCGGTGAGTACCTGCGCGAGCTGCCGGCGCCGCAGTGGAGGCCGATCACGCTCTAGTCCGGCCTTCTAAGTATCGTTCTGAGCGGTCAGGTCCACTCCCGCAGGCGCGGCAGCACCTCGGCGAGCCGGTCGAAGAGCGTCGGCCAGCCCTTCTGCAGCCAGGCCATCTCGCCGTGCGCGAGATGCCCGGCATCGAGGATCGAGTCCACCCGGATCCGGCCGACGGGCGCGCCGACCGCCTCAAGCTTGCGGTAGAGCGGGTTGGGCTCGATCCCGCGGCCGCGCAAGTACTCGAAGACCTGCGGGGTGCTCCAGTCCCAGATCGGCCCGTACGTCACAGTTCCGTCGAGGCGCTCGACGGTGCCACCGAAGCGCGCCCGGACCTCGGCACGAGTGAGCTCCGGGTGCGCGCGCCCCGCGGCGGCGAGCGCCGTGCGATACAGGTGCGCCCGGCCCGCCGGCTCCTCTGCGGACCGCACGCCCCACATCGAGCCGTTACCGAACTGTTCGTGCGCGCGGCGGGCCGGCTCTGTGATCAGGATGTCTCCGGGCTTCCCGATGAACGGCTGGTCGGGGCTGTCATGGTTGAAACCTCCGCCCGCCGCGAGCATGGTCAGCAGGTCCGGCTCCGCCTTGATGCGGTGCAGGTTCAGTTGCCACCGGTCGGTCAACTGCCGGATGTACGAGATCGTCTCGGGGAACAGCAGGCCCGAGTCGTACACCACGACCGGAATGTGCGGGTCGACCTGCCGGGCGAGGTCGACCACGGCGGTCGAATCCTTCCCTCCGCTCCATGCGACGAACCCGTCGTGCTCGTCGAGGTGCTGCGCGATCCGCTCGAGCTGCGCAGCACCCCAGCCGGCCTTCAGGCGTTGCCGGCCGCGGATCCCGCGCAGCTGGTCCAGGTCCAGCCCCGGGTCACGACTCACGCGCGAGGGCGCGGTTGTCGATCAGCTCGAACGAACCTGTCGCGTCGGGGAAGATCTGCTCGAGCCACGGGGTGATCAGGGCGGCGGCCGCGGGGCCGGCGAGCAGGTCCTCGGCGGTGGTGGTGCCGTCCCACCACCGGTAGTGCTCCTCCCAGGGGAACTTGATCCCGAACTCGGCCGCCGCCGGGTCGACGGTCGCCGCCAGTGCCAGCACTGTGCCGACCACTTCCCACCAGCTGTCGCCCTCGATCACGATGTTCCCGTCTGCGGTGCGGCGCCGGCGGTATCGCTGGGGCAGCGGCAGCACCGCCAGGCACGGCTCACTCATGTCGGGCCGGTCGACTCCGTGTTCCGAGGTGGCCCCGGTGAGTGCGATCGAGGCGCTACGCCCCATCGAGTTCGGGCGCATCAGCACCGGCTCCTGAAAGCGGTTCGGGTGGACTACCCAGCGATCCTCGGACATCAGTTCGTCCCTTCGTCAAACAGATTCGGTTGCGGTGTATCGCCCCATGGGTCATCGGAGCGGGCGGCGCCCTCGTGGATGGGCTTACGCTCGCGGGCTTGGACGACCATCCGGCGCCCGACCTGGACGCCGGAGAAGACCGGCGCCTGTGCTGCCTTGCCGAACTCGATGTCCATGCCGCGGGGCAACAGATGGGTCGAGTCGGCGATCGTGTCGGAGCGGCCCAGGTAGAGGCCGCGGTTGGTGACCATCTCGACGATCACGTAGCGCCCGTCATCATTGCCGGGCAGCTCAGCAGGGTCGTGGGCGGCGAGCGTGAACTGGTCCAGCGTCGCCCGCTCCCCCTCCCGCATCGTCGCCGGCAGGTCCTTCTTGTTCAGGATCGGGTCGATGGTGCGGGGCATCCGGACCGCGAAGTAGACGACGTGGTCGCGGTCGTTCTCGCGCTCGTAGGACTGGATCGCTCGATCGAGACGCTGCACCTCGCGGCGGTCGTCCGGCTCGAGGTCCTGGACGTTGCCGTGCGCGCCGTGCAGCTGAGCCTGAATGCTGCGCCACCTGGTGGGGTCCTCGTCACCGAGGAGCTTCTCGATGGCCTCCGTCTGCTTGATCGGGGCCTTGG
Source organism: Tsukamurella hominis (assembly GCF_965137015.1). NCBI lineage: Bacteria > Bacillati > Actinomycetota > Actinomycetes > Mycobacteriales > Tsukamurellaceae > Tsukamurella > Tsukamurella hominis. The sequence goes on from NZ_CBCRZG010000014.1 coordinate 33,414, forward strand.
CCATGACGCGGTTCTTCGCTGCAGAGCGGATCTTGCGCTGCCGGCCGCTGATCCCCAGACGGAACGCCGTGGGGTCCTCAGGGAGTTCTCGCCGCAGCCGGCTCGACATCTCCTCCACCGTGGGCGCGGCGTCGCGTGGGGTGGCGCGGTCGCGGTCCCGGGTGGCGCGGGTGAGGGTCTGGTCGTCATCGCGGGCGAGGTCGGCGAGCTCGTTGTGCACCCGGGCAACGGTGGCTTCGTCGAGCAGCTCCCGGCTGACCTCGGCGGCTGCCTTGAGGTCGCGGGCCGCGGGCACGACGCCGCCCTCGATGTCGATGACGCGCGCCCGGTTCGGGCGGACGCTGGATTTGGGAACCACGGTAGCGCCTTCCTCGGTTCAGTCCTCCCGGTGCCGGCGTGGATCGCTGACCCATGCCGCCCGGGCCTCGGGGTCGCCGGCCAGAAGCTCACCAGCGACCGTGTGATGTGTGATCAGCGGTATCCGCGATCCCGGGTCGATCAGTTCGAGATCGGCGTCGGTCTGGGCGAACAGGACCGCGCCGTGATCGCCGATCTTCGCGGCGAGCATCGCGCGGTGGGCGCTCGCTGCCTCTTCGATCTCGGCGAGGCGCTCGAGGTGCTCAGGGAACATCACCAGGTCGGGTTTGCCGGCCAGCCAGCGCTGCAGGACGCGGTAGTGGACGCCGATCGTGGCGTGGGCCGCGCTGCCGCTGATCCCCAGCGCGCTGAGCCGCACGAGCAGCGCCGACTTCTCCACGCGGGTGGACTCTCCTGCGTCGGTCAGGCCGTGCACCAACACCGTCGCTGCCGGGTTCTGCTGCGCGGCCCGGGCGGCCATCGCACGGTGAACGGAGGCGACCGGGAAGCCGGCGTGTTCCGCGACGTCGGCGTCGCTGCGAAAGGTGATGATCTCGCCGGTCTCGAGGGACTGGGTGAGGAGGCCGTCGGCGATCCGTGTCGCACGGCGCTCGAGCTTGGCGATCTGGCGCACCGCGGCCTCGATCTGCTCTGGGTGCCCGGCGCCGCGCTCCCACCGGGCGATGAGCGCTGGGGGGATGTCGAGCAGCCGCGGGAGGACGGCGAGGTCGAGTAGGCCGATCGCGGTGCGCCTGGCCTGCAGGTCGGCGCCGGTGTAGGCCTTCACCGTTTCGACGGTAGGCGAGGTGTCGGTTGCACGCATCACTCTCCTCCTCCCTCGAAGTAGAAGTCGATGCGTTCGATCGACTCGACCCGCATGTGGTTGTTCTCGTTGTACTCATGGTCGTGAGCGCCCTGCATGTACCGCTCGGTCAGAGCACGCTCAATCAGCTCCTGCACCTTGGCGGTGTCATCTTCGCGCACCGCGAACAGCAGCGCATCGACATCTTCCTCCGGCCACCCGACGGTCGTCATATCGATAGTGCGAAACCGGGCCGGGTATTCGTTGCCGTCGTCGACGACGGCGAACATCCCCGTGACTCGGAACTTCGGTGCCGGCGGGGCCGGTTTCGGTGCGGCGGGGTGTCCCTTTGTTGCCCTCGGCGGCGTCTTCGCCGCGGCCTGCTTCTTCGGTGCGACGGCGTGCCGTCGCGCGGCGGTCACGACCCGATGCTTGTGCATCGTCGTCTTGGCCTCCTTGCTGAACGACTTCGTCTCCCCGGTCATCCAGCGCTGCACGGACCGCTTCTTGCGTCCGAGCTTGGACGCGGCCTCGTCGACGCCGCCGAGCTCCTTGACCGCAGCACGCCGATACACCAGTTCCTCGACGCTCGGCCGGGGCTTGCCATCGTCGGGCGCAGGGACGACGCGGGCGGGGATCTGTCCGCGCTGCCGCCACCGACGGAGGGTGCGGTCTCTGCGCTTTGTACCGCCGGCGGCGACGATGGCGGCGTTGATCTCCTCGTCCGTGAGCGATCGCAGGGCGCGCCGAACGTCGTCGGCGTGGCGTTCCTTCAGCTCGGCGTCGCTGAGCCCCTCGCCGGTGACCCGCCGGTAGCCGAGCGTGTCTTCGAGACTGTTCTGCAGCTCGCCGGCGACTGCTGTGTCGCTGATCTGCCGGCCGGGGCCCCGCTGGCCGCTGTCGACTGGCTTGGGGAGAGGCTTGCGCTTCTTGCCTCGGGCCATGCGGCTCACGAATTCACCTCCAGCTCAGGCTCTTCCTCGTCGTCATCGTCGGCGGCGGGCTTGGGGAGGATCAGTGCGAGGGCCTCGGACACCTCGCGCGAGGTCGTCGCGTTCAGCAGGGCCGCGATGTGCTCGGAGTCCATGTCGGCGGTGCGGGCGTAGCGCTTGACCACGAAGGCGCCGGTCCTTCCCGATGCCCGCAGGGGTTCCGGGTGATCCAGTCGGGTGGCCCAGGTTTCGCCCCACAGGATCTCGTCGTCGTAGAAGGGGTAGAACCAGCTGTCGGTGTCGGTGTAGAGGGGCCAGCGGCCGTACTCGGCTCCGAGGCGGGCGGCCCAGCGGCGGCCGCGGTTGCGGGCGTGCGCGATGATCGAGGCCCGCAGGATCGGCTGGTGGTGGTGTCGCTTGGGCTCGAAATCCCAGTTCCTCTGGTACTTCTGTCGGCCGATGTAGCCGCGGTAGATGGACTTGATGTAGTCCTCCATCGCGACATCCCTGGTCTCGACGGCGGTCTTCCGGGCCTTCGCCAGACGCTTCTGCCAGCCCATGAGCATGCGCGTCTCGTGCTCCCAGACGTGCGCCGCCTCGAGGCCGAGCTCGTCGAGATCCAGACCGGCGCCGCCGAGGTCTACAGGCTCGCGCAGCAGATCCAGGCTGGGGCCGGTGACCCAGGTAGTGACGGGCTCGTCGTCCCGCATCCGCGGGTGCGGCCAGGGGAGGTAGGCACCGCCCGCGCCGGGATCCTCGCTGTCGAGGTCGCGCACGCGCGCGTCCGGGATGCCCTTGGTGATCACCAGCTCCCGTCCTGCAGGGAGGGTCACCTGGTAGAGCCCGGCCGGGGCGGCCTTGTCCTCGCGGTCGAGGACCGCGGCGACGGCGGCGTCTCCTTCGAGGAAGAACTGCTTGCCGTAGCCGACGTTGACCGCGCCGGCGCTGGCGAGGAACGAGGCAGTCTGGTCGATCTCCAAGATCCCATCGACGTCGCCGCGGCCGGCGGTCCCGAGCATCGAGATCGGCACGTAGTTGATCGTCCACTTCTGCGTCGGTTCCGGCTCCGCGTCCGCCTCGGCCATGCCGCGCAGGACCGGCAGCGGCGTGGGCTGGCCGATGATGTCATCGCGGCGCTTCTTGCGGGCGATCTCCATGTCCAGCACGGTCGCACCCGTCGACGAGGGCACCTGGCTGGGCAGTGTCGCGAGATGTTCGATGCTCCAGGCCAGGCGGCGGGTCAGTTCAACACGGGCGTCTGTGTCGTCGTCCGGAAGCTCCGAACCGGCCTTCCCGGCCACTCCGACGATGCCGTACTCCATCCGTTCGTCGTCGGCGATTGGCAGCCACGCCATGGCGTCGATGACCAGGTTGATGCGGTACCACTGCATCTTCGCGACCTGCCGCTTGAGCTGGATGTAGTAGCCCGGGCGGCCGAGGATCTCCCACCCCGATCCGAGGAACGGATCCAAGGTTGCGGTGACCTGCTCGGCGAACTCCGTACGCGTCCGATCGACGAACGCGGCGTCGGTCTCGGCATCGCCCTGTTCCCGGTCGTTCCACCATCCCAGTCGTGTGAGCAGTTCCTCGCCCATGACCCAGACCTGCGGGGGCTCACCGACGAACTTCTTGCGCTCCTTGCCCTTCTCGTCGACGTAGTCGGTGAACCACCCTGTCGGCTGCAGGTACTTCGCGTCGAAGATCCGGTTGACGTAGTTGGCGAGCTCCCCGACGCTCTGCACGGGCGGCCCGGCCTTGCGGTCGCTCCACCACACGCCGTCAGGGGCGACGAGCATGATGTGCGGGCGGGCGGCAGCAAGCATCCGCTCCGCGTCCGCGGCGGCCCTCGCGGCTGCGGCTTCGAACTCATCCGCGTCGAAATCGGCCGTCACTTCGCACCTCCCGTCGTTGTCGCCGGCGCCGAGCAGGTCTGGCTCACCCCAGGCAGCACACACGTCTCGGCGGTCGTGCCGACGCCGAAGGTGCCCGCGGCCGCGATCAGCGCGATGGTGATGACCTTGGTCAACAGGCGCGTCAAGAACTTGATCGCGGCAGAGATCGCCGAGATCACGACCACGATGATGACGCCGGCGATGGCGAGCTGGGTGGGATCCACGGCTACGGCTCCTGTCCTGCTGAGATGGTCTCGTCGTAGGCAGTCTGACGCACCGCACCGACATTGCCCTTCTCCGGCGCTCCGTGCACCTCGTTGAGCACGTCCAGGTGCTTGATGAGCACCTTCGGATCAGCGCCGACGGGAATGCTCACCAGGGCGAGGTTGGGCGGAAAGTCGATGCGTGCACTGGTCGCGGTGAGCAGCGCGGCGAGGGCGCGATTGGTGCGCGCGTTGCGCGCCCCCACGAGGCGCAGCTCGACGGGGCGGCTCATCGCGCATCAGCTCCGGCACGGGTAGCGATGAGGTCGTCGAGGACGGAGCGCGCCGTCGCTGCCCAGGTGCGGATCCAGGGAACGGCGACCGCCGCTGCGGCGAGCTCGCGCAACCAGAAGGTCAGGAGGGACTCGAGGTCGTCGGGCAGATCCGTCTCGTCGGAGATGAGGACCGAGTCGCTGTAGATGTGGCTCGCTGCGGCCACGGAGAGCTTGTAACGGGGGCAGATGCGGTCCGTGTCAGGGTCGGGGCCGATGCCCTCGTAGGTGACGCTGATCGTCGCGCCGGCGGCGACTTCGCTGACGGAGTCGATGGTGCTGTTCATCGTGGAGCTCCTCGGGGTGAGGTGGACCGCGGCGACTTCCGCCACGATTGTGGAATTATTCTATGCCGACCGCGGGGAGTGACGCAAGCACATCCTCCAGGTACCTCAGGGTTCCGCGATGCGCACGCGCACACCACCTCGGTCGAGCTGCGCAGCCACACGCGCGAGGATCAGGTCGTACAGGGCAACAGGGAGCGCGGCGTGATCGGTCCGCGCCTGCGGGAACTCGGCAGCGAACTGCTCCGCGGTCAACCGCTGCAGGACGATCGGCTCCGCCCGCTCAGCGGCGACACCGAGGGATATCTGGTACTGCCGCAGCACCCACTCCTCGACCGCCCGAACCTTGCCGATCAGCTCCGCGGTGACGGGCCGGCTGCCGTTCTCGGCAGCGGAGAGGTTGCCCTGGGACTTGCCGACGAGGTCAGCGAGCTCGCGTGTGGTCAGCCCGAGGGCGCGACGGCGCAGTCGTAGGTCGGTCGCCGTGTAGACGCCGGCTTCGCTCATGGCCATCGAGACCCGTTGTCGGAGTAGTCGGACGGGTCAAGATCCCATGCTTGTGCGCTGGGCCCGAATCCGTCGAGCACGTGGTCGTGTTCGCAGCCCGGGCAACGGAACGCCACGAGCATCGCATCTGGAGCGCGCGGTGGCCGGCGCTCGCTCGCGCTCATGCCATGCCAGATCAGCCCTCGGTTGGACAGCGGAGCGGCCGTGCTGCGGCACACCGTGCAGCGAATCGGCGAGCGGGGCGGCGGGCACATCGCGACCGCCTCGAGCTCGCACTGCCAGCCCTGCCAGAGGACGAGCTCACCGTCCCAGCGGGGCGGGAGGTCGTTCTCGCGGAGCTGCAACTGGCCCTCGTCGGGCTTGCGCACTGACACCTTCACCTCCACGTCTCCACCTCATGCGCGCGCAGCCGCGCGACGGAATCATTCTATGTCGAATACCGTGGTCGCATGCGCGATGATCCTGCAGCTGCCGCCTGGCGCGCAGCCGGACGCCCCGCCCTGCCTGGCGTGCCTCTGCGAGTCGACGCCGAGCCGTGCGCTCGTTGCGGCGATGCCGGCGAGACGGCGCGGTCGGCAGTGATCGTCAGCGAGCAGTTCACCGGCTTCGATCAATGGCCCTACGGGATGCGGCGGCTGTGCACGCCGTGCGCGTGGGCGCACACCGCAGCGGCGCCGACCGCACGGACCGTCGGCATGATCACCCCGACCGAGACCCGCTGGCTCAGCACCAACGCCGCCCTCGCGGGCGAGCTCACCGCCGGCCCTCTCCCGGCGACCGCCGCCGCGGTGCTGTCGGTGTCGCGCCAGCAGTACGTCCTCCCCCACGCCGAGTGGGGACGCCTGACCTGCGATCGGCTGAGCATCGACTGGACCGCCGACCAGGCGCGCCGCCTCGAAGGTGCAGCGTGGCTGCGCGAGCTCGGATTTAGCTGGGCCGCCCTGGGGCGGCGTCAACCACCGCATCCGGGCCTTCGCCAGCACCCGCCGGCACTGTGGATGGAGATCGGCCGTGTGTGGCATGACCTTGCGCCCTGGCGGCCTCTTCCGTCGCTGTGGGGTGCGGCGAGGCTACTCACCGCGACCTAAGCGGCGAGGACGCGCGGCTACACCACGTCGTCGGCGCGGCAGAGCTGGTCGGTGGCTACGCGCAGGTGCGCGATCCGCAGCACCTCGTCGACGGTGCTATCGAGCCCTCGAACCAGGGCGTCGAGGATCAGGACCGTGCAGGCGGTCTGGCCCCGTTCGACGGCGTGCAGAAGCTCGGCGTCGATCGCGGCGCTCAGGGCGGCGTCGTCGACGGCGATGCCGGCGCGAGTTCGGATGCTGGCGATCGCCGCGCCGATCGCCGCGTCGGTGAGCGGCAGTGCGGCGATCGGCTGGAAACCGCCTCCCGTGCTGCGGTCTTCGGTGAGCTCGCTCGCGGCACGGGTCCGCCGGGCGATCCGGAGGTCACTGACCGCCCAGCGGGCGCGGGCGGCGGCGCGGCGGATCATCTGGTTCAGACGGCGGCAGGCAGGGACTGGACCCACTGCTGGAGCTTGCGGACCTCGGGCGGGAGTTCGGCGTCGGTGACCACGCTGTCGTCGGTGATGCCGAGCGCGGCGTAGTCGATGTCGTCGTCCTGGATCTCGCTGACGGTCACCTCGGCAGCAGCCATGCCTGCGATGGCGAGGACCGCTTCGGCGAACAGGTGGGCGCGGGCCGGGGTCGGAGCGTCTACGGGCACCACGATCGTGGGCGAGACGGGATCCTCGAGCAGCGCGGCGTTCGGCATCAGGTCCAGGGCGGCACGCAGCGGCCCGAACTGCCCGTCGGGCACCGCAGGCATTCGCAGCTCCACGCTGTACAGCGTCGGCATCAGCGTGCTCCCTTCTTCTTCGTGTGCCCCTTGTGGGGGACCTGTAGGCCCAGTCTACGGAGTTGGGCAATGGAGTTGCGATCTCCGCGCACGTCGGACGGCGTCTTGGCGAACGAGACGGGCGGGGCGAGGCGACCTGTGGCCGGGTTGATCATCCCGGCCGGTGGCACCAGCTGAGGGTGCCCGTCGGCGGTCTCGCCGTAGGTCCAGCCCTGGGCTTCGGCCAGTTCGACGATGGTGCGGAGGCGCTTCGGCGTGCTCATGAGGATCACTGTATGAGCACCCACTGACAAGTTTTGCACACTTACCCGTCGATAGCGATAGGATCGTGCGGTGAGTTCGTTGGGAGATGCCGCCTACGCCGCCACGGCCGACCGCGCGGCCACCCAGTGGGGACTGTTCACCACCCGCGACGCCGAGCGCGCCGGCGCCGACGCGATGATGCTGCGCCGCTGGCAACGCCGCGGCGCGATCATCCGACGCGCGCAGGGCCTCTACCGCATCGCCGGCGTACCCGTCGATCCGACGCTCGACCCGTTGCGCGCCGCGTGGCTGACCATCGCCGCCCGCCACGGAGGCGACACCACCGCCGTCGTCATCTCGCATCTGTCCGCCGCAGTCGCGCACGGCCTCCTACCCGCCGCGCCGGGTGAACCGGTCGACGTGAGCGTCAACCGGCCTCATCGCACGCGCTCGACCGGTATCGCGCTGCACCACGCGCCGACCCTGACCGCGGACGCCGTCACCGCGATCAACGGACTTCCCGTCACCAGCATCGCTCGCACCGTCGCGGACCTTCGGCGCGCCGGCCTCCCTGCCGATCGCCTCGACGCGATCGCCCGCGCCGCGGTGGAGCTGGGCCGCTCCCCCGGCCCGAGCATCGTCGCGAACTCCTCGTCGCCGGTGATCGTGCACGTGCCACACGCCGGCACCCACATCCCGCCGGCGGTCCGGCGCGATCTGCTGCTCGACGATCACGACCTGGCCGCCGAGCTCGAGGAGGCCACGGACTGGGCCACCGACCGCATCGCCCGCGGCGCGGCCTCCCGGGCGCTCTCCGCTCCGTCGCTGGTGCTCAATCCGTTCTCCCGCCTCGTGATCGATCCGGAGCGGTTCCCCGATGCTGATCCGGCTGACCAGGTTGGGCGAGGCGCCGTCTACACCCGCACCTGCCGCGGCTTCCCCTTGCGTGCACCGAGCGCCGAGCACCGCCAGGCGCTCCTCGCCGAGTACTTCACCCCGCACGCTGCGGCCATGCATGAGCTCGTCACAGCGGCGCTGGCGGAGCACGGCCACGCCGTCGTGCTTGACCTGCACTCGTATCCGCTGACTCCGTCAGGGTTCGAGGAACCTGCAGCGTCGCGGCCGCAGGTCTGCCTCGGGACCGATGACTTCCACACGCCGCCCGCGCTGACGGCCGCGGCCCGCGGGTTGTTCAGCGACGCTGGGTACTCCGTCGAGATCAATACCCCGTACGCGGGCTGCTACATCCCGCTTGAGCACTACCGGGCCGCCGATCGCCGCGTCACAGGCCTGATGATTGAGATCCGCCGCGATGTCTATCGCCCTGGCGGAGAGCTCGACAGCCCAGCCGTCGACCGCTTGGGCGAGCTGGTGGCCGAGCTGGTGACGATGGCCGCTACGCCCCCGTGAGCCTCTGCTCTTCCCTCCACCCGACGACGAAGGGCGGGCACCCCTGTGTGGGATACCCGCCCTTGAGCGCCGCAGCTGTGAGCCCGAGATCTCTGGCCGCAACACGCGGGTGTGAGCACCGAAGCTCTGCCCGCACCGGCGAGAGTACTCCGCTATCCGGCGGTGCGGAGCTTACGTTCGCGGTGCGCCTGCAGCTCGTCACGCACCACCGGACCGGAGGTGGCGCCGACGGGCTGTCCGGGCAGCTGGAGGAGCTGCGCGTCGGTGTCGGCGACGAGGGATCGCAGCGTGAGGCCGAAGACTCCCTGGCCGCCGTTGAGGAGGTCGACGATCTCTTCGGCGGTGTGGACGAGATACACGGTCGTGCCGTCGCTGAACAGGGACGCCGCAGCGAGGTCATCGACGCCGAGAGTGGCGAGCTGCCCGACGATCGTGCGGATGTTCTGCAGGCTCAGCCCGGTGTCGAGGAACCGCTTGACCGTCTTGATGACGATGATGTCGCGGTACGAGTAGAACCGCTTGCTCCCGGAGCCGGCGGCGGCTTGCAGGCTCGGCTCAGCCAGCCGGGTACGGGCCCAGTAGTCGAGCTGGCGGTAGGTGATGCCTGCGAGCTGGCAGACCTGGGGGCCAGTCCAGCCGTCCCCTGCGGTCGCCGGAGCGGTGCGTTCGGGGAAGGCCTCGGGCTCGACGTCGTCGAATCCGAGTTGCAGCTGCTCGTCCATGCGCGGGGCCTATCAGTCGGGTGTGGAGGCTTCTCACCGATGGCAGTGTCGAAGTCACACACGCGGAATTACCTGGATCGAATTCTACCGGTCGAGAGCGTGGTGACAAAGTCCACCTCGGCGCCGACGGTAACCCGCCGCCCCGCGCAAACCGCCCGACGGTGCACGGGCTGACGCACCGCGGTGCACGAGCGCTCGCCAGCCCCAGCGCCGCCGCGTTCGAGGCGAGTTTTTCGCGCACAAAAACCTTGCGAAATTGGAGTTTTTCGCGCACAATAACTTGCATGAAGGAGCAGCGCACCGAGATCGATGCACCCCACGCAACCCCGTGCGCGGCGTGCCCGTGGCTCACCGCGAACCATCGGCGACCGCACCCGCAGGGCTACTACACCGATGCCAACCGCCGGTTCCTGTGGAACGGATTGCGGACCGGCGAAGCCGAAGGCATGACTTGCCATCCCACTGACCCGGAGAACCAGCCCGTCAAGGACTCCCAGCGAACCCGCGAGTGCGCAGGCGCGGTCATTCTGACGCAGCGCGAACTGGCCGCCTTCGAAGCGGGCCGCGTCCCTCGCGGAGTACCGCAGGGGACGCAAGCTGGCCATGACCCGCGACGGTCTGATCAACACGGCAATGGCGCCGCTGCCGCGACTCGTGGGCGGGCGTGGCCTCGCCAGGCACCGTGCTCGACATGAACGCCGACGTGTCACTCGGTCAGGGCCTCCGGCCCGAATAGGCCCCACCACTCAACGAAAGCACGAACCTCCAATGAGCATCCACCACGAGGTAACGGTCCACTGCGACACGTGCGGCTTCTGGGAGTACGGCAACGCTCAAACCACCCGGCAGCGTCGGCGCGCCGGTTGGACCATCTGGCAAGACGAGTACTTCTCCTGGCGTCACACGTGTCCCAATTGCGCTGCTGCGCCGTCGAATCAGCCCGACACCTCCTCAGTCGCCTCGGATCATCCGGAAGGGGTTTGATCACCATGACGAAGGCAACCAACTCCACCGACACCCCCGTCAGCGCCGGACTGGCCAGGCTCGAGGAGCTGCTCCCGGACCGCGTCGGCATCGACCCCGAGCTGACGCGGATCGTGCGCGGTCTGCGACTGCTCGAGCGCGCCTCCGGCATGGCTGCGGCCGATGCGCTCGAGCAGCTCGCGCGAACGGCGAGCGCCGACGCGACCGCCGCGGCCGTGGCGCTGATGCCGAACAGGGAGCTGGCCGAGGCGGTGAATGCGGAGATGGCTGCGCACCCGGACGGCTCGGCGTACGCGACGCTGCTGATCGACGAGTACGAGCGGCGCGACCCGAGTGAGCTGCTGGCGCTGGGGATGCAGGGCTGATGCCGTCGAACGTCTCCACGCCGATCTGGGCCTGCGATCTGTGCGGGGCCCAGCACGGTGAGCGGCTTGACCTCGCGGAGCTCTGCGAGTCGGTGCCGCTGCCGGAAGTGCTGCCGGCGGGGACGCCGTTCCTCACCGCGTGGGCGGGGCGGTTCGAGTTGGCCAGGTTGTCCGCGACCGGCCGGATCGAGACCGACATCAGATGGGGCAGGACGACTCCGGGGCACCACCGCCAGTACCAGTACCAGGGGCCTCGCGACCGAATCGACGTCAGTGGCCGGGATCTCTTGCCGGGGCTGCCGGGGTTCCTGCAGACCTTCCTGAACAGCGATGGAGCTGCCAGTGGTGGAGGTCGGCCGCGGATCGACGGTGCTGCGGGCCAGCGACTGGATCGTACGGAGTTGTACCGGGCTTTCGGGCTCGGGGCGGACGGTTCGCGGATCCGCAGTGTCCGGCCGGATTGGCGGCCGTCGTCGAGCGTTGACTACCGCTACATGGCGGGCGCGCAGGCGCGACCGATCACCCCTGAGGTGAGGCGAGTGTTCGAGCTCCTCGCGGTTGGATTGGAGTCGCCCCGTGCGTACTACGGGCAGCGGCACGCGCTCGTCGAGCGCGGGCGCATCGACATGCTCCTGGCTGCGACCAGGGGGTGCGGCCCACGGGCGAAAGGGATGCTGGACACTCTGTCGCCGGACGCGCTCGACGCGGAGGTGGAGGACCTGCAGCGGCGGTGGTTCGCCGGTGAGCAGGTCGTGGCACCGGAGCCGCGGTTGGTGGCGGGCGTGACGATGACGGCGTCGCGGCTGTCGAAGGACGCGAAGGCGGCGGTGGCCGCCACTGGAGTGCAGTGGCCGGCGCGGACCTCCGCGAGCGAGTACGCCCGACTGTTGTTGAAGGAGACCTTGATGGAGACCCAGCATGCCCGGCAGAGGGCGTTCGGCACGGCGCGGATCGTCGCGGTCGGCGGAGGGAAGGNCGGGGTGGGGAAGTCGACCACCGCGGCGGCGTTGGCCGTGGCGCTCGCCGGCGCCGGGCGGCGGGTGCTGCTGCTGGACTTCGATTTCGAGAGCCCGAGTCTGCGGGTCATGTTCGGGCTGCCGGCGACGGTGCCGATCTCGGAGGACATGAGCGCGATCGTGCCGCACGAGGTGCTGCCCGGCCTGCGGGTGTTCAGCCATGACGGTGTCGCCCCCGGGTTGCTGCCGGCGCGGTGGAGCGATGCCGTGGTCGAGGATTGGGTGCGGTTCCTGGGGGAGACGATCGACGCGTCGCAGACGGATGTGGTGGTGCTGGATCTGCCCGCCGGGCACGGTGCCGCGGAGGAGCAGGTCTTCGGATTCAACTCGGTCGCGCAGGCGGATGTGTTCGTGGCGGTCGGGTCGGCGGATCCGCTGACGATGCCGCCGTTAGAGCGCAGTCTCAAGATGCCGATGCATGAGCGACGCGCGCGGATCGTGGTAGAGAACCTCGGCCGGGTCGTCGGTGTCGACGCGTCCGGTACGACGGTGGAGGTCCGCCCGCACGGCCCGGTCGACGTGGTGGAGGCGCTCGCGGCGCGGCAGCACGCTGTGTTCGGTGGTTCGCTGCCGTACGCGCGGGGGTGGCGCGAGCTCGCCGACAGCGATGAGATGCAGGCCCTGGCCCGGATGGTGAGCTCACCGACCGCCGGCGCCACCGACAAGTAGGTAGCGATCCCCCAGCAAGGAGAGGGCAATGGGCGATAGGTCCGGCATCGAGTGGACCGATGCGACGTGGAACCCGGTGACCGGGTGCACGAAAGTCTCACCAGGATGCGATCACTGCTACGCCGAGACGATCGCCGTCAGGTACGGCGCGCCGGCGTACCCCAATGGCTTCGACGTCACGCTCCGCGAGCACAAGCTGGACCAGCCGATGCGGTGGCGCCGGCCGCGCATGGTGTTCGTCAACAGTATGAGCGACTTGTTCCACGCCGACATTCATGACGACTACATCGCGAAAGTTTTTGCCGTCATGGCCATTTCGGAGCAACATACTTTTCAAATCCTAACCAAGAGGCACTCTCGGATGCGCTCGCTGCTCAACAGCGACTTCCGCGACCAGGTGGCCGAGGAGATCACCGACATGATGCGCGCGGCGAAACCGCCTGCCCGGCGGTGGCCGGTCCGGTTCGACCGCACCACCACCGACGGCGTGAATGTGTGGGGCCCGGCGGAGTGGCCATTGCCCAATGTGTGGCTCGGCGTCAGCACGGAGGACCAGAAGTGGGCCGAGATCCGGATCGACGCCTTGGCTGAGACGCCGGCCGCAATACGATTCATCTCCGGCGAGCCTCTGCTCGGGAGAATCGTCCTCGCCGCCGAACACCTGGCGGCGCTCGATTGGGTGATCGTCGGCGGAGAGAGCGGCGCCAACGCTCGCCCGATGGATCCCGATTGGGCACGCTCCCTGCGTGACCAGTGCACCGCCGCCGGGATCCCGTTCTTGTTCAAGCAGTGGTCCGGCTGGCAGCCGAAGAGGCTCGGCCGCGAGCTGGACGGCCGAACCTGGGACGAGAGGCCGCCGCTGTACGTCCCCGCGGCGTAGCGCAGTGAGCTGCTCAGGTGCCGCTATCGGCTGGCACCGCGGCGATCGCGTCTGCGGTGACCCAGAGGCGCATCGGGAACTCCCGCTGCGCGAGGATGGGCCTGATTTCTACGTGCGCCATCCAGGAGCCGTCGACGAGCCGGATCCAGCCGAGGACAGTGCCCGGCATGTCGTGTTGCAGCCGCAGGCCGTTGGCCTTGACGAACAAGGTGACACGATCCGCACGCCAGCTGCCGCCGAATCCGAGGCGAGGGAACACAGCGGTCGTGGACACCAGGCACGGCTTCGGAGGGCTGCATCGTCGCCACACCGCCGGATCGAACATATGAGCTAGTCTATGTGTTGCGTGTGACCTAACCAACGCCAGGCGACATGTGTCGTATCGTGACGTTCAACTATGCACCCGCATGAACCGATCACCGCGAGCGACGTCCTCGACTTGGTCCGCGCCGTCGAGGATCCCGCTCGCACGCGGGCGATCGTGATCGTCTCCGCCTGCCACCGAGGTGAGCGCCTCTACGGGCTTTCGCCGGCGCGAGTGGCGAGGGCTGTGGGTGACCGCGCGCAGGTGTGGCTCTTGCCCAGCGCTGCACACAACGAGCAGTTCGCCGACGCCTGGCCCGCCGAACGGCGTGGCGATCGCGCGACCTTCGGAGGCGCGCTGCGAGTGATCGGCGCGACGGATTGGACCGCGGTAGTCCGAACAGATATCCGCTCCGAGGGCGAGGTCATCTCCCGGATCGTGCGTGGTCTCCGCGAACGCGACGTCCCGCCGGCCTCCCCCGCTGTCGTTGTCCAATCGCCACCGCGTGAGGCGGCGGCCACACTGCGGCCGCCCGCGGGCACCGTCACCCCTGCGCTACGGTCTGAGACCGCGCCCCCCGCCAACACCCCACGGCCCGCAGAGCCCGCTCTGGCGCCCAACTTCTCTCGTCATACTGCAGCGCTGGTCGCATGCCTGCGCCAGGCCCTCGATGCGGAGCGTCAGCGGTCGGACGAGCTCGCTGAGCGTGTCGCTGAGCTCGAGGCGACGAGCACCCCTTGCCCGGTCTACGCGGATCCGGAGAGGCAGCTACGACACGAGATCAACCTGGCATGGCTCGGCCACCTGCCTGAGGAGCAGCGAGAGCAGTGGCCGCTCCGGCAGTACGTGATCGGCCCGAACTTGCTGCCGTTGGACATCGATCTGGCGGGGCATGACCGGATTCTCGCCGTCATCGTCGACGTGCTCACCCGCCGCGCGTACACCTTGCCGACTCGGGCCGTGCATCCTCATCTGGAGCGACGCGGAGGCCGGCCTGTGGTGCGCAGTGACGGTGCGGCCGCCTACCGGGCGAGCGTCAAGAGCCGAGCGCACGGTGCCGCCCGCCTGCTGTGGTGGGAGCTTGTGGACGGGCGGGTCGAGCTGGCCCAGGTCGGGCATCACGACGATGCGCTGCGCGGTGCCCGCGTCGCGAGTTGACCAGGTTGCGCGCGGCCACCGACCGAGCGTGCTGTGCGGTCTCGCTCAGCGACTCTTGGTAGCGAGGTCGGCAGAGCGCACCAGGCGGCTCTGGCCGACGATGCGGCGCAGCACCTGCAGGCCGGCGGTGTGCGCGGAGGGCCCGCCGGATGAGGCGCACAGGTCGGTGACGACGTGGACGTCGGTGCCGTGGTCGAAGAGTGCGGTCGCGATCGCCTGTACGCACACGTCGGTGTCGAGCCCGGCGAGGTACACGGGGCCGCCGGGCTGAAGGTGCCCGGTGAGGTCGGCGCTGTAGGTGTCCTTGTCAATCACGGTGTCGACGCGTGCGGCGATCAGGGGGTGGAGTGCCGTGTCGTCCTCGCTACTGGCTCCGGCCCAGCCCATGAGCGTGCTGCAGGGCGCCGTCGGGTGGTTGCGGTAGCGGGTGGCCAGGCAGCGCGCAGCGGGCTGGGTGTCGAGGAAGCTGGCGATCCGTGCGGGCAGGTCAGCGGGGACCTTCGCGGTGAGGAAAGCCACCTGGGCATCCACGACGACGATCTGCGGGGGCACTGGCGTGGGGCGAACCTCGCTCATTGGCCGCAGTGGTGGTCGCGCAGTCGGGCGACGGCGGCGGCCCGCGTCGACTCGGTGAGGCGTTGGACGCGGTCGGCCCCCGGTTCGTCGGCGGCGTAGCCGTAGCGCCAGCGCCCGGCGTCATGGACGAGGACCCCGATCACGTGGTCTCCGGCGCGGATGTACTCGCCGCCGGAGAATTCTCCGCCGAGCGGACACTTCTCGCGGGACGTCGCGGGAAGAGTGTCGTGGAGCTTCCATCCGACGAGAGTTCGGCGGTACAGGTCGATCGTGCACCCTGCGGGCAGGCCCTGACGGGCGGGCAGCGCAGCGGCGAGGACCTGCGGGAGGCGCGCGCCTTCGGCGATGTCGCTGTCGCAGGAGCCGCGGCCGACGACCCGGATCGCGGCTCGCCACGCCGGCCGACGTAGGTGCTGGGCCATCGGTTCAACGGCGTGCCGGATCTCGCCGATGCGGATCGCGTCGGCGGGCCCGCCTGCCCTCTCGATCGCGGCGAGGCCGCCGGTGAGGATGTCCTCGATGTCGACGGTGTCGTCGTCCATGGCCGTCTCGTGATGGTCGGCGCTCTCGGCGGGGTGGACTTTGATGCTGCTGCTCGCCGTCCCACCCAGTCGCTCGATGTGGTCGATCAGGTCCTGGCGCCATTGGTCGATGCTGTGTTCGCGCAGGTGCTCGATGAGATCCATCGTTGCGAGAACGATCTCGGCCTGAAGCTCGGGACGGCGAGGCTGCGGGTGCGGCGTACCGGGCCGGTTCAGCGTCGCGTCGGCGTAGCGCTCCATGTCGTCGACCAGGCCCTCGGCGACCGCGCGTGTCGAGATCGCGTGCAGGGCCAGGGCGAAGGCGCCGCCGGGTGTGGTCGCGGGGTCGGGTGCGGGTTCGGCGGCGTAGGCCGCGGCGGCGCGCGCGACCGCGGTGTCAGCGTCTACGAGGCGGCGGAGCACGGTGAGCGCGGCGCGCGCGGGGACTGCTCCCCGGTCGCACTCGTTCATCGCGACGAAGGCGGCGCGGAGTTCGTCGTGGGCTTCGAGGACGGTTTCGAGGGGCACGATGCGGCTTTCGGATCGGCGAGTGGGCGTGTCTGCCGAGCTTAACCACACCCCTACCGCTTTGTAGCGGTATTCCGTGTGCATCGTGCACGTCCCCCCGCTAAGGTGGCGGGGGTCGCGCCCACCCGGCTGAACGGAGCACCTTCATGCCCGACTACACCGCATCGTATGAGGGCGGCACCTGGCGCCGGCGGTCCGACGGCGGCACCTTCGAGGTGATCGCCGATCTGCATCACGAGCAGGGCATGGGAAATCGTCCCCTCCGACTCCGCAACCTCACCACAGGACGCGAGTTCGCATCCACCCCAGAGGGGCTGCACCGCAAATACACTCCGCGTGCGGCACCCCCTACCGACGGTGAGCCTGAGCTACGAGGGTTTCTCCTCGACCGGGTCGCCGATCGCGCACACCGCCGCGCCGCGACGACGGAGCTCGGCCGCGAGCTGACACTGGCGGTGGGCCGCGACGTCCACGCTCTGCGGTCGATCGGACTGACCTCGGCGGAGATCGCCCGCCGTACGGGCCTGCCCTTGTCGACGCTCAACGACTACGCCAACGCCGCGGTCGCCACGGACACCGTGGTCTCGTCGTCGTTGGACCTCGGTGTCCCCGCTCCCGTGAAGCGGGTGGGCGCGAGCGAGCTGGTCAAGGCCGTCGCGGCGGCCGGGCCGGTCGTCGAGATCATCGCTGCGGGCCCGGACGCGGGCGACGTGAGGGCGGTGCTGGCGCTCTCGCGGCTCTCGCCAGCGCGATTCGTCCTGCCGAACGGCAAGATCGACCCGCCGCACATGCTGATGCGTCTGCAGGACGGGCGCTGGTTGAGCGCCAGTTCCAGCGTCAACGTCGGCTACTCCGGTGCGGGACCTCTCACCGGACAGCAGATGCTCGAGACGGTCGGGGTCGATCCGGATCTCGCGGTGGCGGTCACCCACGAGCGCGTCGCGCACGTGACGCAGGTGCATACCCAGCAGCCGCTGTGGAACCCGTTGACGCCGAACGACTACTGCATCGGCGTCCCGCAGGTCGTCCCGGGCCACGAAGAGTCGCTCGACCTGTTCCGTGCCCGGATCCCCTTGCACAGCGAGGGGCTGATGCTCTGGTTGGACTGGCTCGACCGACCGAACCTGCCTGAGTGGGCCCGCGGCGATCGTCGCGGGACCGTGTTCACCTCCGCTGAGGCCGCACGTGATGCCGGGTTCAGCTCGGAGACGTCGGCGCAGCGACATGCGCGGCGAGCGGGAATCCTCACCGGAAGCCCCGTCATCACGTATCCGGTGGTGATCGAGCAGGGCCAGCTGCAGCTGTGGTTGTCCGCTCCCCCGGACCCTGACCCCTCCGTGTGGGTGGCCCGCGACTTCCGCGGCCCGTTGCACCGGGCCGGCCTCCTGGACGAGGACGTTGTTGCCCGCGACGACGCGTCTGCGCTGCGCAAGTTCTTCTCGCGCCGCGGATCACGACCGACGAGGGTCATGCTCGGCGCCGCGCACGCCCACCCACCAATCCCGGAGGCTGTGCTGTGACTACCCGCGCCACACCCCAGTCCGGGAGCGCGGTGGAGCGATGGCGGGCGGCTGCACCGGACCTGCCGCCGCTGACCGATCCCGCCGCGCAGACCGCCGAGGCCCTACTGCTGCACGTGCACTACGGCATCGACTGGAGCAGCTGGATCGGCGACCGTCGTCATCGGTACTGGGACGACATCCTGCCGGGACGCGTGTTGAACGCCGCGCTCCGCTCCGCGAGCCTGGACAGGTTCTGGTCGCTGATCGCACTGAAACTCGAGGTGAACGTGCGCGATGACCGGACGCTCGAGGTGGCGACCTTGCTGCGCGGCGAACGCCCCGGCGCGGTCCTCGCGGTGATGCGTACCGAGTTGCCTGCCCTACTGCTGAGGGTGCAGATCATCGCCGCCGAAGTCGGGGAACTCCGTGTCGCCGCCCAGGCGCAAGCCCAGGAGGGGGCTGGCACCGGGACGCGAGCGAGGAAGACCCCGGCGCCGAGGTCAGGGGCGAAGGCCGAAGCGTCCGCGGACAAGAAGTCAGCCGCGAAGAAGACACCCCGGTCCACCCGCACGGCGAGGAACAGCTGATGGCACGCAAGCCCACTACGCCCCCCGTCACCGACCCGCCGGTGCTGTCGACGATCGTGTTCGACCTGCAGATCACGGCCGAGTCGTCGATCGTGCACCGCGGGGACGATTTCGATTACGGCTCCGATACCACGACTCTGTTCAACCGGGAGTCGATGATCACCAGCAACGGTGAGCTGCAGATGATCCCGGTCATCTCCGGCAGCTCCCTCCGTGGGGTGCTGCGCCGGATCAGCGAGGAGATGACCGCGGAGGTCCTCCGGTACCCCGGAAAGCTGCCCACGCCCGCAGCACACCTGGTCCGCAATGGCGGTCGGCTCGCGAAGGCCGCCACCCCGCTCAGCGACGAGCGCGAGCGCGAGCTCCGGGCTCTGATTCCGCACCTGGCGCTGTTCGGTGGAGCGGCGTCGGCGCGGATCATGTCCGGGCTCCTCGCGGTCGAGAAGGTGTTGCCGGAGGTTGCCGAGCTCGAGCACGTGCTCACCGGCCGACCGGTCCGGCAGCCGCTGCAGCCGGTCGACCTCTTCATGACCGCCGAGTACAGCACCCACCTCGCCGATGCCCGCACACCCAGCGGCCCCGCGGTGCTCACCGACGAAGGCTCACCCCAGCTCCGGTTCGGGTTCGAGGTCATGGTGGCGGGCACGCGCCTGCACAGCAGGATCCACCTCAGGCACGCCACGCCGCTGCAGGTCGCCTACTTCCAGTCGGTCCTCGCTGAGTTCGCCGCGCACGGCCACCTCGGCGGCCGGCGCAGCGTCGGCCACGGCCAGATCACCGCCTCGATCACCACCACCGTGCGCCGGGGCGCACTCCCCGCCCCTGCAGAGAGCGACTGGACCGCGCACCTGACCTCCCATCGTGACGCGGCAATCGCTGCTCTGACCGCGCTCACCTGATGCCCCGACACGAGTTCCGGCCGATCCTGGTCAAGGCGGACACCCCGCACGGGGTGGTCTTGTCCCGGCCGTGGGGAATCGCCCTTGATGGGCTCCTGTCGTCAGTGATCTGGCATGAGCGCAAGTTCGCTGCCCGCGCGGCCGGCCTGCCTTGGGAGCGATTCAGTCCAACGCGGGCGCCGGAGGAGTTGCCGCTGCCGCTGCAGCGCTGTGGCGACCCTGCTACCGACCCGGATTGGCACTGGATGTGCACCTTCGGGCAGACCGAGACCGGCACGATCGAGCGTCCCGACACCCGGTGGCGAACCTCTCGCACCGATCACACCCGCCTCCAGCAGCTATCCCCGGTGATCAGTCACTCCCGGGTTTCTGATCGCAGGGGCCGCTACCAGAATCGGGTGATCCCCGTCTTGGTGCACCAGACCCTGTCGCTGACCTGGCGCGCTGTGGGCGACCCGGACCGGGTCCGGGAGCTCCTCGAGGAACTCCCGGCGATCGGCAAGTACACCGGTACCGGCGAGGGGGTCGTCGCACGATGGACGGTCGACGACGCCGACCACCTCACTGGGTGGTCCGCTGGGCACGAACACGCCCCGGGGATCCTCGGCCGCGCCACGCCTGGCCGCTGCCTCGAGCATCGCGACGCGCCCGCTGATCTCGGCGAGCAGCACCCGGTGCGGGTCACCGCCGTCCGCGCACCCTACCTGCATCCTTCAACACAGCACGAAGCGTTCCTGCCCCACCACTGAACACTATTCGGCGCGGCGCTCTGCCCGCATCTGCGCGGTCCAGCGCTCTCCCTGCCATTGGGCGCGCAGGTCGTGGTCGGCGGCCAGGATCTCGCCGGCAGCGGCGCGGTGCGCCGCGAGCGGCAGAACCGTGCCCGGATCGATCTCCTGGAGGGCCTCCATGTCGCGGGCGACCGGCACATACCCCTGCGCCCGCAGCGGGTGGGCGTCGAGGACCGCCTGGTGCTCGTCGTAGGCCTGCCCCAGGGCATCGAACCGGGCAAGGCGCTCCGGATGAAATACCTCTCGCGGTGTCCCGTCAGCCCGCAGCGTCCCGGCGATCCAGTTCTGGAGTGCTCGGGCGGGTACGCCGATCACGCCGGCGGCGTCCTTCATGTTCAGACCGAGCATGGCCATCTGCACCAGTACCTCGGCGCGCAGCGCGGCGCTTGCGCCCACCCCAGTGTCCTGCAGGCCGGCGACGGTCAGCGCTGCGTCCGGGTTCTCCGCGGCCGCGCGGCCGGCGCATACCCGGTGCAATGCAGCGGCGGGCGCACCGCCCGCGGCGCCGGCAGCACCGCGGATCTCGTCGAGCGGGACCAGCTCTCCCGCCGCGGCCGCGTCGTCGTCGTCGCGGTACGTGCGGATCACGCCTGTGGTGCGCGATTCGGCGACGAGGTCCTCAGTGAGGGCGGCAGCGTAACTCTCGACGCGGCCGAGCCGGATCATCGCCCGGTTGAAGTCCTCACCGAGCTGCTCGTCGTGGCGCCACTCTTCGATCTTCGAGACGGGCCTGCCGATGATCCTGCCTAGCGAATGGGTATCGAACAGGCCGACCGCGGTCGAGCGGGCAAGAAGGTCGGCACCAGTGAACCAGCGCCAGTAGTCGGGTACGAACTGGGCTGCGGAGCCGCTGCTGATGGTCATGTGCATCTTCCATGCTGGGAGGCGATGAACCAGTCTTCATCGCACAGAGCCGATCTTACACCCGCAGGCCACTCTCCCGGCAGACGAATCGGCCCGCACCCCACTACGGGAATACGAGCCGATTCTGGGTGCGTTCCACCCACTCCACCTACGGGCGTTTCGTGGTCGCCAGCGTACGCCAGACCTCGGGCGCTGGTGTGCGGGAGTGGATCAGCGCACGACGATGGCCAGGACGAACCCCGTGGCCATCAGAGCGAGTGCGACGGCGTACATCGCGGCGGCTCGTGTGCGGATGTGCATCTCGTTCTCCTGGATCGTCGTTTGCCGGCCGGGCCGAGGCCTTGGTTGTGCGCGGGCTACGCCGCCTGTTCGCCCTCGGGGACGCCGAGGTGCGCAGTGAGGGTGGCGTTGTCGGGGTGGGCGGTGACGTGGACGACGGTGCGGCCGTCCTCGTTGATGGTCCTGCTGGTTGCGAGGGCGCGGTGGAAGATCCTCGTGTAGGCGCCGATCACGTGGGTGACGCCATCGACGGTCACGTCCAGTTCGAGGGTCTGCAGCAGCTGGAAGCCGTGCTCGTTGTCGAAGATCTCCGCTGCCTCCGGATCGAGGTCCGGCCACAGGACCACGTCGAATTCGTCCCACACCAGGTCGGTGGACTTCGCCTCGAGGAGCGTCGCGGCGAGCCGGACCGTGGAGACCTCGTCCGGATCGAGCTCCGCGGGGATCGGCAGCCCGCCGGGGACGTACTGCTGGACGACGTTGAGAGCGCGGACGTATGTGGCGAGGAACCGGGCCTCGTCCTTCGCCTCGCTCGAGGGGCCGATCGGGAGGTCGATGATCGCGGCGTCGGCGGCGGCACCGCGAGCCGGGCGGACCCGCATCGCGGTGGCCTTGGTGAACCCGGCGAGGAAGTCCACGCTGTCGAGGACGTCGTCGGGGAACCGGCCGTTGATCGCGGTGGTGTAGAACCGGAATCCGCCGTCCACGAGCTTCGAACCGTCGTTCCTGGAGCGGTGGAGCGCCTCGAAGTGGGCGACGCCGGCGGCGTCGTCACCGCGGAGGGTGCCGCCCAGTCCATCCGCGCTGGCCCCAATCCGGTGGACGTCGAACCGGCGGCTGGCGATCACCTGCCCTTCGTCATCGAGTAGGTCGATGACCACCGTGGCCACGGCGTCCCCTTCGTCTGCGGCGACCAGTCGGACCATGCTCTCGAGGTTCTCGGTCGGGCCGAGCGCGAGCCCCTCGGGCAGGTTGATGGTGACGGTCGCGGGGACCAGGTCTTCGATCGGCCGTCCGTAGAGCCGGAACTTCTCGACCTGCGCGTGCTGCACGGTGCCGTCGGCGGCGGTGAAGGTGACGCTGGTGGTGATCGGTGCTTCGATGTGGGCCTGGTTGTGACGCGCGATCAGCGAGCAGATCACGGCGTCTCCGGTCCACCGGAAGCCCCAGGTCCAGTGCGGGTTGATTCCGCCGGCGAGGCCACCAAGAGCCGCTACCCGATCAACGAGGTCTCCGGGGTTCAGCAGGCTGTCTGTCTCCCGCTGGAAGAGGATCGCGTTCTCCTTGAGCGTGTCCCTGGTGAACCACGCTTCAACTTGAGGGTCGTCGATGATCATCGAGTCCAGCTCCGCGCGATCGACGATCTCGATGAGCGGGCCCTCTCCGGCGGGGCAGTGCTTGGCGGCCAGCCCCTCGACGACGTCCCGCTCCGTCGGGGTCGTGTTCGCGGGGATGACCAGCACCCATCGGTCAGGGTTGTGCTGGAGCGCTGCCTTGAACGAGCCCGTGATCTGGTCGCGGCGCTTGACGAAACCTCCGGAGAAGCCTTCCGGGAAGTATTTGAGCTGGTAGATCGCTGTCTCGGTGGGGCCCTCGATCAGGATGTCTAGGCCGCCATCGCCGCCCCGGCCGTCGAACGCGGTCACCTTCATCGCGCCGGCTTCCCACCGGTCCGATCCGTACCGGCGGCGTAGCAACACCTCCACTACGCGGTCGAAGTCGGGCTGTCCGATGTGCTCCCACTTGATCATCGAAGGCCTCTTCCCCTGCTCGCCCTGACGGGTCGTGTGGTCCGCCCTTCAGGATATCGGCGCCCCCCGACACGATCGCTGACCGACGCACAGAAGCAGCTGCGGCCTCGTCACCCCTGGTAGGCGAGTGTGCCAAGGTGCGTTCGGTGTCGCCGCCCGGCGTTGTCCGTGACGTCGACGGCTCCGCGGGAGTGGATCTCGACGATGGCGACTTCCTGCCCACGCGGCCCCGAGGGCGGCGTCAGCCATCGCATCTTCTGGCCTGCGGAGGGAGTCCCCGGGCGCGGTCCTGGTAGTTGCCGGTGGCCCCAGTAGGACCTCCAGCCTTCCTCGAACGCTCGCCGCTCGCCGGCGGTCATTCCGCGGGGCGCCCAGTCGTCGACGTCATCGGGGCTGGTGAACGGGCTGTCAATGCTCCGGACGCCGGCAGCGCGATACCCGCTGATCTGGAGCTCGAGCCCTGGCGTGAACAGTTCGGAGTAGGCGCGGAATCCGCTGGCGAAGTCCGCTGCCGCGGCTGGACCGTCGAGACCCGCCGGGACCTCCGGAAGGGAAGCACCGGGGCCCGCCTGCTCCGCGGCGCGGTACCCCACAGCGAAGGGGTCACCTCCCTGGACTGCGACGCCTCGGGGACGCTCCTCGGCGAACTCAGTCTCGGCCGCGGCCGCCGCCCGACGCGTGCGAATTCGCTCGAGCATGTGAGCCCACCCTTCACGAGGGAACCGGAACTGTTCTGCCGCCGAAGAATACAGCGGCACTCCCCTTCGCACGAGCGAAGAACGCAGGGCGGCGGTGAGCTGTGGCCCGTCAGGACCGACGACACGCCCCTACCTCTGGTCCTCGGCGAGAATTTGCGGTAGAGTGTGCACAGACGTTCTGCACTCGAAACCGATGCAGCACTTTCCAATCCGGGAAAAAATCTACCCCTTCGCCATGTTCACGAAGCGTGAGTAGTGCAGCTGGTGCGCGACAGTGACCGTGCCGGTCGGACCAGCGCGGTGCTTACCCAGGATGAAGTCGGCCTCGCCGGCACGAGGATCGTCACGCTCGTACGCGTCAGGACGGTGCACCAGGACCACCATGTCCGCGTCCTGCTCGAGCGAGCCGGACTCACGGAGGTCGGCCACCTGCGGCTTCTTGTCGGTACGCTGCTCAGGACCACGGTTGAGCTGCGCGACGGCGATGAGCGGGACCTCGAGCTCCTTCGCGAGCAGCTTCAGCTGCCGGGAGAACTCCGAGACCTCCTGCTGACGCGACTCGACCTTCTTGCCCGACGTCATCAGCTGCAGGTAGTCGATCACGATGAGCTTGAGGTCGTGCCGCTGCTTGAGCCGGCGGGCCTTCGCGCGGATCTCCATCATCGTCAGGTTCGGCGAATCGTCGACGAACAGCGGCGCCTCCGAGATCTCCGACATCCGTCGCGCGAGGCGCGTCCAGTCGTCGTCGGACATCTTGCCCGCACGCATATCGGCCAGCTTGATCCGCGCCTCCGCGGACAACAGACGCATGACCACCTCGGTCTTACTCATCTCCAGACTGAACAGCACACCCGGCATCTGGTGCTCAATTGCACAGCACCGCAATATATCTAAGCCGAGGGTGCTCTTCCCCGCGCCAGGGCGCCCGGCGACGATGATCATCTGGCCGGCGTGCAGGCCGTTGGTGAGCGCGTCGAAGTCCGTGAAGCCAGTGGGCACACCCATGCTGACGCCGCCACGCGAGGCGATCGCGTCGATCTCGTCCATCGTGGGCTGCAGCAGCTCCTCGAGCACCACGTAATCCTCGGACGCCTTGCGCTCGGTGACGTCGTAGACGGCCGCCTGGGCCCGATCCACGACCTCGGCGACGTCGGCACCGTCGGACCCCGAGTAGCCGTACTGGACGATCCTCGTCCCCGCCTCGACGAGGCGCCGCAGGATCGCCTTCTCGGCCACGATCTCCGCGTAGTAGCCCGCGTTGGCCGCGGTGGGCACCGTGGAAATCAGGTCGTGCAGGTACGGCGCGCCGCCGATCCGCTTGAGCTCGCCCTTGCGATCCAGGGTCGCGGAGACCGTGACCGCATCCGCGGGCTCACCCGCACCGTAGAGGTCGAGGATCGCGTCGTACACCGACTGATGCGCCGGCCGGTAGAAGTCCCCGGGGCTGACCACCTCCAGGACATCGGCGATCGCGTCCTTCGACAGCATCATCGCGCCGAGCACCGACTGCTCGGCCGGGATGTCCTGCGGAGGCTGACGGCCGAAGTCCCCGGCGTTGTCGTCACGCCGTGGCTGCTGCCCGTCGTCGTCGGTCTCTCCCGGCTGATGCCCACCGTGCCGACCGCGTCGGTCCGGGGAGAACGGCACGATCTTCTCATCGTCGTTCATTGCGATCCTCCGGGGCCGGTCGCGGGCGCGGCGACGGCGTGGGCAGGCGTCCAGTGCACGCCCGCGGGACGGGTGGCCACCTCGGCGGCGGGCCGACGGGTGCTGTTCGTGGTCTCCACGCCCTGCCCCCTTCCTCGTCTGGTCGAATCGTACTGTTCTGGCGCCCTGTTCAGGAGTTATGAGCGCTTGGTGTCACCAGCGCTGGCCGTGGGCGTGGGCCTGCCCGGCTCGGCCGGCGTCGTAGGCGACGATCACCCCGGATCGGGTGCGGCCGACCTGCATCATGTCGACGCGCAGGATCCAGGCGTACTGGTCGCGGTCGCCCGCGGGGATCTCGGTCCGCGGGTCGATCGGATCGACCCACTCCATCCAGATCCCGCACCGCACGCCGTCGACGGCGGCCGGCTCGGCGCGGGCGATCGGGATCCCGGGGATGCCGGCGAGTTCGTGGCCGCACTCGGTGGCACCGACATCGCTGAACGCGATCTTGAGAACGCGGCCGTGGGCCTCGTCGAGGAACACCATGCGGCTGGTGCCGACCTCCGGGTAGCCGTAGCTGGCCACCAGGTGCTCGACTGCGGCCTCGGTGACGTATCCGGACTGAGAGTGCTGGCTGAGTGCGCTCACCAGGGCGTGGTAGCGCACCCCCTGCTCGAGCTCGCCGTCGTCGAGATCGGTCAGCGCGCGGCCCTGAAACGGGTTGGGGAGCACCATCAGCGCATCTCCTGATCCTTGCGCATGGCCAGGGCGAGGCTCTGCCACCGCTGGAGCGCGTGCTGGAAGAACTGCTCGGCACCGGGGGCGCCCAGGCGCGCGGCCGCGGCCTGGGTGAGCCTGCCAGCGACCATGATCGGGTCGCTGTACGACGCGTAAACGGCGGCGTCGGCGACGGCGAAGACGACCGGGTCTCGCCCGCTCCACGCCGCCTTCTCCGCCTTGGAGCGCAGCTGCGCGCGACGATGCTGAGGGCTGCCCCCGCCCCCTGCGCCACGGAGCAGGTCCGCGGCGACCTCGGCCGCTACCTCGGTGTGCTCGCCGGATCCTGCCCATGCGGTGGCACCCCAGGGCGCGGTGAGCAGTTCGGCCATCCACGTCGCCGTGGCCGGGCCGGGGAGGTCGGTCGTGCCGACGGTGTTGAGAGCCAGGTTGAACATCGCCCAGCTGGGGCGGCCCGGGGGAAGGACTCCGTCCGCGCCGGCCTTGGAGTCGGTGAGTACCTGCACCATCCGCGCGAGCGGCCGGGCGGTGCAGGAGGGGTAGCCGGTGGTGGGCTCGCCAAGAAGGACGCAGATCAGGTTCATCGGGCAGTACCGGCCGTGCGCGTCCTTGTGTGCGCCCGCGGCGAGCTGCAGGGGCCGTCCGAAGATGATGTCCAGCTCGTTCATTGCCGCTCCTTGGTGGCGGCGAGAAGCTCGCGCTCACGGGCGCGGTCCTCGAGCTCGGTGGTCATGGCGTCGTAGAGCGAGGTGGAGGTGTCGATCTCCGTGAGCATCTCCTCGATCCGCTCGTCGGACCACGCTCGCCAGCCGTTGGGCTCTGCGGGCGGGGTGGCCAGCGGTGCGTGCCCGGTGGTGGCGGCGTGGGCCGCGGCGTCCTCGACGTTCGTTCCGCCGCAGATCAGGCAGGTCGTCTTCATCGCTCCATCCTCAGGGTTTCGGTGGTGGAGTGGGGGTTAGCGAACGCGGTGCACCGAGACGGCGCTTGCGGCGCGACCGCCCATCGGGCATGTACACCACTGTACACACAACCCTCGGGCGTGTCCAGTGGTTTACACTCTGCTGTGTGGATGACGACCCGGCCCTCGCAGAACTCGCGCGCCTGCACGCAGAACGCACGACGCACCAGCGCGCCGCCGACGCCACTCGAGACCGCATGTACAGCGTGATCAGGGATCTACCGCGCACCACCGACAAGATGGCGGTGCGCCGCGTCACCGGCATCAGCCGGGTCACCGTCTACCGGCTCCTCGAGGAAGGCCGCAGCCGGCCGGACGAGCCGCAGCTGATCACCGACACCGACACCGTCTACGAGTACGTCGCCCGCCTGCAGGCCTCGACCACCGCGAATCGGCCGGCCATCATCGACGAGTTCATCGCCGACGCCGAGTACAGCCACGGCAACCGCCGCCCCGACGCCGACTGGGACTGGCCCGACCTCGAGGACGCTCTCGACGCCGCGCGCACCTGGCGCAAGTACGGCGGCACCGACGACGATCTCCTCACTCTGATCGACCAGCTCAACACCACGGCCGCCGACACCGACGCGGCCGTCCTGGACGCTGAGCAGACCGCAGGCGAGAACACCGCCCAGGACTAGGCACACGCAGGCCCGCCGGAACACGGTGCCGGGCTGACCGCGTGAATCGGTCCGGCTGATCGCGTCAGTCTCCGACGACAGACTCGACGGAAGCGGCTAGCAGCGCCCCGCCGAGCAGGTAGCGCGCTGAACCGAGGTCGCCGACCGCCACCGCTGCTGCCGCCGCCGCGTGCAGGTACCGCGTCCACAAGGGCAGGTAGTCCGGGTTTCGGTCGGTGAGCCAGCGGGCGGCTTCCGCTGCCTTGCTTGCGCCTTCGACGTCGGTGGCCGGCGGACCAAGGAGCACCGCGAGGTCCTGCAGGGCTTGATCGACGTCGTCGACCTGGATCTGCGCGAATCCGTCACGCGGAACGGTCAGCGGTACGCGCGGTGCGCTCTCCAGCACCTCGGCGCTGCTCGAGATCACCCCGTGCTCGGCCACCTTCTGGCTAGTGGTGGCGATCTCGACCGCTGCCGGGATGAATCCTCGGTCGATCGCTGCCAGCAGCGGGCGGTGGGGCACATCGCACCCGAGCCAATCCGTGGCGAACCGCGCGTCGACGCGCATTGCCAGCGGCACCACGCGCGGGTCGACCTGCGCGCCGGCGGGAAGGTGACCGAGCCCGTAGGAGGTGGCGAAGACCGCGCTGCCGTCGATCGCGACGGCGACGGCGATCTCTGCGTCTCCCGGGATCTGATCCGCGAGCGACGCGACGAGCGACACGCTCAGCGGCACCTGCGGCGCCCGCGGCTCCTCAGGCACAGCCTCGGGCGCGGGCGGCGGCGCGCTCTCCCGGGCTGAGGCACTGGGGTGGTCCGTGGACTCTATGGCCTCGACGTCGACCCAATCGTGCGCCCCGCCGGCCGGGGCCGCCCCAACAGTGGACGCTACGGCGGCAGCTGGCGGCGCGGGGGGCGGCGCGATCGACCCGGCCGAGTGCTGCCCACGGCCAACCTGGGCGGGCGCCGCCGGAGCGGGTTCCGGTCGGGGAATCCGCATGGCGGAGGCGAGGCAGTACTGCGCGGAGTCCACGTCGCCGGCCTGGAAGTAGTCGGTTGCTCGGGCGCAGAGCACGCCGATCCACAGGTGCGGGTACTGCGAGCTCGATCGCGTGGTCCACCGCGCGGCCGCAGCTTGCGACGTCAGCTCGGCAACCGGGATGTCGGGATCGACTGCCCAGTCCTGCTGGAGCCCCGCGAGGATGCTGTGCGCTTCGGAGATCGGCACCGAGTCGGTGCGGCTGCGCGGCGCGCTCAGCGGGGTGGGGTCGATCTCCTCGCCGTCCCCGAGTTCGATGCCGGTGATCGTGCGGTCCGCCGACACGGTCACCACAGCCCGGAGCGGATCGATGTGCCCCTTCTCGGCGGCGGCCAGCAGCGGCATCTGCGGGTGGGCGTATCCGAGCCACTTGAGGATGAATTCGTCCGGCACGTGCACGATGAGCGGCGTCAGATCGTCGGCGCCGTGCCCTCCCTCGGGCAGGTAGCCCAGGCCGTCGGCGGTGACGAAGACGAGTCGATCGCCGCTCGCCCCGACGGCGACCGCGCTGCTACGGCCGTCATCCTCCAGTTGCTGCGCGAGGGCAACGGCGGCTCCGGCGGCGCGCCACTGCGCCTCGGCGACCACGGACGGTCCCTCGGAGTCCGCTGGGGCGAGGACCCGCGACGGCGCCGGGACGACGACGCCGGCTTCGTCGCCGAGATGGTCGTCGACGAGCTCCTCGTCGCTGGCGTTGTCCTCGCCGGCACCGTCTACCTCGCCGCCCTCTCCCCCCAGGTCGAGGTCATCTTCCTGCAGGTCGTCCTCGACCGGCTGCTCAGCGGTATCCGAGCGCGCCTGCACACTCCCGAACCAGTACAGGGTCCCCGCCACGGCAAGCAGCAGCCACAGCACCCATCCCGGCACCGCGGCCAACGCCTCCGGCGCGAACGCAATGCCCACGATCTCCGCTGCGGCGCCGACACCAGCGAGAGCGCCGCAGGCCAGGACCGCCGGCCACGGGCGCGTCGTAGCGGCGCGGTACTGGACGGCCCGCACGAGGACCACCAGCTGGGGAATCCCCAGGCCCACTGCGAACGCCAGGTGGTACCAACGCACGTCAGCTGGCAGAACAGCCGGTGGGGTCGCAATCTCGGCGGTCCACTGCCAGACCACCACCGCCGCAGCGAGAACCGCCACGACGACGATCCCCCGGGTCACGCGAAGGTCTGCAGCCAGGAGCCGCAGCAGGTGCACACACCACGCAGCGACTGCCGCGATCAGGAGCACACGGTGCAGCATCGCCGCCGCGCCAAGCAGATTCAACGACTCGACGACCCGGTTGTCCAGCCGGGTCGATACCGCCGGCACCAGGAGCGTGAAGCTCGCCGCCGCCAGGAACACGCCTAGCGTGCCGGCGCGGCCGAGAGCGGTGCGCGGCTGCCATGCGCTCGCCACCCCCAGGCCGACGAGCACGCCCGCCACAACCCCGAATACGTTCACCTGTGGTTCTCCTTCAAATCGGGTCCGGCAGAGCCGCGGATCTGTCTGATGCGATTCATGGTTCCGATCTTCCGCCCTCGGTCGGTCTCGCCGGGGTGCCTCGGAAACATCCGACGCTGTAGGGGTAGTCGGCGGTCATCACGTAGTGGTACCGCTCCCGCATTCCGGCGGTGGTGCGCACGAGCCCTGTCGTGCCATGACACTCGTCCAGATCCGCGGTCATCAGCTGTCTTCCGGACCGCGTTCGGGCTCCGGTGATCGGGTTCCCGTCGAGGGCCCAGCCGATGATCTCGGTGGCCGGCTCGTTGTTGGTTCCGCATGCACTCGCGGTGTGATAGTGGTACGTGCCTTGGGCTTCGGGGTGCCCGGCGCACCTGTCCTGGACTTCCCATGCGCCTGCGTCGCGGCCTGCGGCATCGAGCGCGGAGAGCAGGAGTGGGCCGGTCAGCATGACACCGACCTGGTTTGTCACGCACCGCGGCGCTGCGGCCGGTTGGTCCTGGAGCTGGAAGGTCAGATCGACGGCGCGGATGGTGTTGGGGTTGCGGTCGTACTGGTAGGCGATGTCGGTTGCACCGATCGGGAAGATGCCGGTTCCGTGCTCGAGGGGCAGGCTCGCGGTGGTGACGGTCAGGGTGTTTCCGTGGTTGTGGACGGTGAGGCTGGCGTCGTGGTGGTGCTCATCGCCGGTGACGACGGGTTTGCGGCCAGGAAAGTACCACTGCCCGTCGGCGCTGAACCAGGGCTGCCGCGCTCGTGTGGTCTCGGAGGGGCGGTGCGCAGTGCGCATGGCGGAGCCGTAGCGGGGACAGACGTAGACCCAGCCCTTTCGGGGGCCAGTCGTGCTCCAGCGGCCGTCACCGACCGGCAGCCTCAGCGCCTCGGCGGCGGGAGCGCGGAGGTCAGCGCGCGGCTCGGGGTGGGCCTGGGTTGCCGCGAGCGTCAACGGCACCATCCCGATCGCTACCGTCCGTCGCCACCAGCACGTCCGCATCTCGCCGAGCCCCTTCAGCGAGCGCGTGCGGTCGACGACGGGGGCTGCCCGTCTGGGCCCGGCGCGGGGGCGCCCGGCGGCGGCAGAGGCGGGAGGCCGTCGGCGCCGGGCGGGGGCGCACCTTGTGGGACAGGCGGCAGGGTGGTGCCGGTCGCGGGCGGCGGGACGGGCCGTTGCGGCGTCACCGGCACGACGGTGTCAGGAGGCGTGGCGGTGATCGTCGCGAACGTCGTCGAGGGCACCTGATTGTTCGCCAGCTCACCCTGGTCGCAGGCGGTCAAAAGCAGAGCACACAGCCCGATCGCTCCCGCTGTCGCGGGGATCCGCCAGTAGGTCTTGGTCATCTCACTGCCCTCTCGGATCGTTTGCCTGCTTGCTCGGATGGTTCAGGTGAGAGCTTGGGGTTCAGCGCAGGCCCACGCGGGCGAGGGCCCACCGCATGCTCACGCAACACGGCTGGCCGCCTCGGCGTTGGACGGCAACGCCTGACCGGGGCACTTGGCCAAGACGGCCTTGATCGCGTCCTTCTCCGCCTGCGTCACCCACAGCCGATACCGAGCCTTGACGGCCACCTGGCGAGCGACATACGTGCATCGGAAGGCCTTGTTCGGCGGCAGCCACGACGCGGCATCCGAGTCGCTCTTCGCGGTGTTCGGAGCCTGCGTCGTCGCGATGAGGTTCAGTGGATCGTTTGCCAGATTGACGCGCTCATCAACCGAGAGCTGCTGCGCGCCCTTCTGCCAACTTTCGCCAAGCGCCACGACGTGATCAACAGGAACGAGTGGCGAAGTCTTCTCTCCGCGAACGAAATTCAAGGTCGCCCCAGTATACGGATCATGGAGCACGCCCGACTGCACCGCGCACGGCGGCGAGACCCGCGCCGAGCGGGTCTTGCAGGTGATGTTGGTCAAGTCCCGCGACAGGATGTTCTCACGGGTGCTCAACGAGTCGCCGCCCCATAACGCGGTGTTCGCATCGGTCCACGCGACACCGAACTGGCTACGCGCGTACCCGGTCTTCGGCGCACGGCCCTTGACCGGCAACTGCTCCAACGCCGCCAGCGCACCACCAACCGCGCCACCGCGATGAGCTCCAGTCGTGGCAGTCCCCGATGCCGGCGCGGCCAGCACCGCGCCGCCACT
This sequence comes from Tsukamurella hominis, assembly GCF_965137015.1. Taxonomy (NCBI): domain Bacteria; kingdom Bacillati; phylum Actinomycetota; class Actinomycetes; order Mycobacteriales; family Tsukamurellaceae; genus Tsukamurella; species Tsukamurella hominis. Next base: position 65,911 of record NZ_CBCRZG010000014.1, read on the forward strand.
ACCCGGCACCAACGAGCAGCCGGACACCCCCACCGCGACCGCGGCAGCAGCCGCCACGACTCCGATCACCTCGCGCCGGATCACAGCGACACCTCCTTAGTCGGCGCCAGGTCATCGACATTCTGGACTCCGCCGCCGACCGCGAGCGCTGCGAGGGCGATCGCGGCAGCTGCGCCGCGGCGCCCGCGGCGGGACCGAAGGTTCACCATCGGCCCGCCGACCGGAGCGGGGGGACGAACTGGAGCCGTGGATCGGGGACTCCGCGCCGGCGCAGGCGGTCGGTTCTGGAAATGTGCATGATGGTTGGCTCCGGCGCGGAGGGCCGCAACGGGGTCGCGGCGGCCTCGTACTCGTCGATGCGCGCGTGCGCGGTGTTCGGGTTGGCGAGCACCGCGCGGAAGAGTTCGAGCTGGCGATCGTTCATTTCGATCCCGGTGAACCCGTGGACGGTGTCGACCGTGGCCCAGCCGTTGATGGTCTCGAGCCACTGCGCGAACCGAACCACCGCAGTGCGATCGAGGCAGGCTGTTTCGCCGTGCTGGTGCTGGGTCAGGCGCATGAACGGCAGGCCGCTGGCCAGGTGGATCAGCGTCCAGGCGTCGGTGCTCAGGACCTGGCCGTGGCCGGTGTCGATGACGACCGGCGCGAGCGCGAAGTGCTCGCTCAGTCGGTCCGCGGACACGGTGACCGTTCCGGCGGCGGTGATTGTGTTGACGAGGAGGTAGCTCATGGCAAGCGGCTTTCGAGCGACGGTGTGGGGGGGGCTACGGCAGCCGGTATGAACCGGCGATCTCGGTGACGGTGGCCTTCGGGGCGACGGTGCGGTTCACGCACTGCGACGTGCTCGGGCCGCCGCTCTGAGCGTGCGGTCCGGCCGGCAGGGCGATCGCCACTTCCGGGCAGTTCGGATCGGAGGCGCACGGGCGGTCGGGTGCACACGCGGGTGCGGACGACGGATCCGCGGCCGCGGGTGCTGCGGTGGCGAGCACCACCGCGGCGGTCGCGACGAGAGCGCGCAGTGGGGTCAGGCGGGTTGCCATGGGATCTCCGTTCGGTGATGGATTCCTCCGGCGGCCACGAGCGGCAAGGGATGCCGTCGCGGCGGGAGGGGACTCACGCGGGAGACTCGGCGACGCGGGCACTGCCCCGCGTCGTCGACAAGAGGCGCGGCTTCCGAATCGCCCGCGATGCGTGCAGGGTGAAGCCGTTGGTGCCCGACTCCAACGCGTTCTGCTCGCATATCGCTGATGATAATTCAGATCACGTTTATGTGGTCTTTTGAGACGCAGTTCCGCTTCTCACCCATGAGAACGAGGTGTTCGATATTTGTGCGAGGTTGTCAGCGATGTGCTTCGTGGAACGCTGCCACGACCTCGGCGCTCAGGCGCCCGCGGTCGTTGACCTCCATGCCCTCTCGGCGGGCCCAGGCGCGAATGACTGCTTGCGGCTGGCCATCCGAGCGAATCGTCCCCGTCCGAGTGGGTGCTGTCTGCGGCTTGGGGCGACGGGCTCGGGCCGGGCCGGGCGTCGGGCGAGCGGCGGAGACGTAGCGCTCGAGGGCGCCTCGGAGGCGGCGAGCATTTTCCTCGCTCAGGTCGATTTCGTAGCTAACCCCGTCCAGTCCGAATTCGAGCGTCTCGGCGGCGGTCTTGCTCTCGTCAGTGTCGTCGACCAGCGTCACGGTCACTTTACGTGCCATTGGAGGCCATCCGTTCTCGTTGCGACTTGCTTCAGCGGCTGCCCGGCCAGGTTGCGCCTTGCGCGAAGTCCGCCCACGGCGTGGTGCGCAGGTCATCGTAGCCGTCCACTGTCCGTGGATCGGGCGGCAAGCTCAGCAGCTGCATCCCTTCGCCGGGGCTCTCGTCGAACGATGCGGACCCAACCGCTACCCCGGCGTCGGTGGTGATGACGTTGAGCGCGATGGCGGCGTTCTCATGCACCCGCACGCGGCATCCCGCACGCACGAGTGCATCGAGCTGGTTGCCTGCTCCCGGGCGGTTGGTGACCACCCGGCACGGCACGCCGCGCTGAGCCGCCGACGTGATCGCCTGGGTGATCTCGCTGTTTGTCAGCGATCCCGTCTCGACGACGAGGTCGCCGCGGGCCGCGGCGATGATCCGGGCAGCTGCGGGAATCGCCTTGACACCTTGCACGAGGCCTTCAGATTCCGTCACGCGCGCCGTGGTCATGAACGTGTTAACCGCGTCGATCTGCGTGGCGTTGCGGGTGTAGACGATCGCAGCGCGTCGAGCCGGGCCGTCGGCGAGATCCGGCAGACCTGCGGTGGCGACCGCGGCGATGTCGCCGTCGACGGAGAGGGCCGACATGCCTGGGGCCGCGGTACCGATCGTGATGTTCGCATCGGCGAGTGCGCGAGCGGAGGGAGACGGGTGCAGTCCGCGAGGAAGGGCAACGGACACCTCGACGCCGCGTTCGTGCGCGCGGATGAGGGCGGTGGTCACCCGCGGATCGCCGAGGCCCGCGAGGGCGACGGCGATCGTCCGGGTAGCACGATCGATGAGCTGCACGACCTGCTGGTGATCGTCCCCCGGTTCGATCTCGACGGTGTATCGACTGTTGAGCGGGTAGACCGGGCCGGGAACAGTCGACAACGACGGGCGGCCGACCCGGTCAGTGCTAACACCAGGCGCAGGTGGATTTGCCGCGCATCCTCCGCAGACGAGCGCGCCGAGCGCCAGTAGTGCGACGAGCCGTCGATGACGGTGGCGCAGGGGCAGGTCAGAAGACACGGCGGATGGTCATCTCGCCGGCGCCAACGGAGGAGATCTTCACGACGTCGCCGCGCTGCGGGGCTTCGACGACGCGGCCTCCTCCCATGTAGATCTGAACGTGCTCGGGAACGCCCGGGGCGCTGAAGTTGCAGAAGATCAGATCGCCGGCGATGGCCTGCTCCAAGCTGGCCACCGCGGCGCCGACGTTGATCTGGTCGTAGGTGGTGCGCGGCATCTGAATTCGCCCGCCCGAGCCCTGGTAGACCGCGAACCGGACGAGGCCACTGCAGTCGAACCCGATCCCCGGTTCGCCAGGCAGTCCGGCGGAGGGGCCAGTGAAGGTGCCTGCGCCCCACACGTAGGGCTGGCCCTGCTGGGAGCAGGCGTACATGACGATCTTGTCGCCTGTCGAGGTGACATTCAAGATCGGTTGGATTGGGTTGCTCATCAGCTCTTTTCGCGCCCTGAGTCCGCTATCGGGCGGCGAGCGCGATCCTCCTTCGGGTGTCGGCTGGCTGGATTGTGCCAGCATCACCGCCCGTGTGGGGTTTTGCTGACGCGCTACCGACCCTTCTCGACCTTGCTGGCAGCGGCGGGGCGCTCACGGCCGCGGCGCCAGGCGCGCATGACCTCGGCGTGGGTGATGCCCAGTACGTGCCCGAGGGAGCGCGCGAGATCGTCGGGCAGGTTCCTCAGGAGTCCGCGCTCGAGGTCGTTGACGACGTGCTCCTTGACCTCGAGCTCGCGAGCGAGGTCGACCTGCAGGAGTCCGGCGAGAGTCCGCCAGTCGCTGATGAGCCGTTCGTCCGGCGGGACGCGTACGACCTCGGCGATCGGGGTGCTGAGCACAGCCATCACCGCTGCGAGGGTGTCCACCTGCGGGGTGCTCGCGCCGCTCTCCCAACGCCGGAGCGTTGACGGGCTGATACCGCCTTCCCGTGCGACTTCCGGGATGGAGAGGCGCAGGGCCGTTCGGGCACGACGCAGTCGGGAACCATCGAATCCTCGGATCACTGTGCGCGCCACCTCCTCATCATGGGGGGCGACGCCCTCCACAGCGGTTGCTCGCAGTATTAGCACGTTTTATTTGCACGGTGTGGGTAACTGACGCAGGCGGAACCGTCAGCCGACGCACAGCGCGGCCCGCTCAGGCAGGGTTCGTGTACCACTTCCAGTCCTCGCTGTAGTGCGAGGCGTTGATCGACGCGATCAGCGTCGATAGGGGTTCGACGATTGCCTGGCCTGTCTTGTTGACGCTGCCCTGGTTGATGCCGACGAGGTTGTATTCGCCCGCGGTCCAGCCGTCGCGCACGTAGGCGATCACCGGTCCGCCGGAATCGCCTGGGCGTGAGGGCATGGCAACGGTGAGCGCTGTGGTCTGCGCGGCGACCACCTTGCCGCAGCTGAAGCCGGTCGTGATGCCGGAGTGACAGAGCTGGTCTCCCTCGCCCGCTTCTCCACGGCCGACCAGGTTCCCGAGCTTCGGGGTCACGGCGGTGGCGCGCACGGACGGGTCGAGCTCGATGATCGCGAAGCCGGCGGCGCCGGCCTGGAGCATGACGGTGGTCTCTTCGCGAGAGGACAGGACGTAGCGGCCGATCCTGGATCCGTTGGCTGCGTAGACCGGATTGCCGGAGTTGGTGTCGCAGTGCCCCGAGGTGATGGCGATGTCGCGGCCGGTCTCGTTGTTGCGGCCGACCACGCCGACGGTGCAGGAGAAGGCTCGGTTCTCTTTGTCCGCCTGGACGATCTTGTCACCGGGTCGAACGTAGGTATCGCCTGCCGCGAACGCGGTCGGGATCTGCGTCAGTGTGGTGGCCGCCGCGACGGCGACGACGCCTGTGAGGAGTCGGGCGATCACTCGGGTCATGGCGCTGAGCACCTTCTCTCGTTCAATACTGAATTCTTGAAACGAGAGACTACATTCTCACTGGTGAGAAAGCAACCCTTGAGAGAAGTAATCGGGCGACACGTCGAACACGCGACATATCTCCATGATGAGACCCCAGCGAGGCATGGAGTCTCCCTTGCGCAATCGGTACATCTGCGCCTTCGAAACCGGGAATCCCTCCGCGGAGTACTTCTGCACGCGCTGAAAGAGCGACGCGAACGTCAGCGCCGAGCCGTCAGCTGATCGGTAGGCCTCGAGCAACGCCATCAGGCGGGCTGCGAAGGTCGCCGATACGGTGTTCGGCAGGAGCGTCTGATCACCGGGCACCTCCTGCACTGCCACGTGCGACACCTCGCCTACCAACTGCTCGCGAGCGAATCCGGGGGTGTCCAATCGGACCGGAGAGCTGAAGTAGCTCGGCGGGACATCGAAGACCTCGCAGATCGCAAGGACCAGATCCCACCTCGGGTCCGATGCGCCTTCCTTCAGTCGGTACATATGGGCGACCGAGATCAGCGTGCCCTCTCCCTGCGATTGAGCTTCAAGCAACCCCACCAGTGGGGGCACAGTCATCGGCTCCTCGACGCCATCACGCCCAGTCACGTAATGGGAATTCATCAGAGAATTCAATTGATCAGAGAAGGCCTTTGAAACAATATTAGGCAAGTATCCGACGGAATAATTTGCGCCACCGTTACGCCCAACACGGGGCTCGCGTTTGGCGGCGTTAGACGATGCATTCGGATGGGCCACCTTGGCAGCATATCGGACGAGCCAGCCTCGTCGACCTCCCGAGCTGCGCGCAAATAGATTGCGCATCAAAACCCGCGGGAGCTCAGATACTCGGCGATCAGGTCGGACAAGAGGGGCCCCATCTTGACGCCCTTGACCCTCACGTACTTGTCGAGCCGGCGCTTGACGTCGACCTCAATCCGGGCGTTGAGGGTGATCTTGGGTGGCACCTTCGGGGCCACCTGCCGAGCTTCGACTGCATCGAATATCGACCCCTGCCCCTCTTCGTCGTCAGCCACGACCTTCTCCTCTCCTGGTGGACGCCGGTTCCTCGGCGCGGATCCAGCGCGATCCCGACCAGCAGAGACGGCGCACCGGCGGCGCACCGCCCGGCTCAGCGGGGAACTCGTGGCCGTGATCCTACAGCCGAATCCGCCACATAGGTGTCAGCTGCGCACACCTTGATCAGCTGCGCCGAAGCCGCATGATCAAAGTTCTCAACACGCGGCTGATACGACCGCGAGTACAGCCACGTATTCCAAGACGCCCTCCCCTCAGACACGTCTGTACTATTCCGCGCCTGGTTCCTAGTTCACTACTACTGGTCGTTCATTGTGAACTTCGTTTTGTTCATCCTAATCGGGATCCTAATCCTAATCCTATTGCTGAGCAGCCTATCGAAGCGGGCTCGGACCAGCCCATTGAAGGTGCCCGCAAAGGCCTTCCGTGAGCGTCGCGTGACTGCCGAAACAACCCGCTGGACAGCCATGGAACGCCCGTCCGTGGACCGGCAGCGCGTTCCGTAAGACCGCTAGTAGGTGGTCCTGCGTTATGCTCCAGCGCAAGACCAGCTGTCGCCGACCTGATCCCCGGCCGGGCCTCGGGTCGTATCGAACACATCGAGCGCTGAAGGACCAGAATCATCGTGACTGACTACCAGGAACAGCAGCCTCAGAGCAGCGTCGGAGAACCTGCCCAGCCGCGCCGAGGCAGGCCCGCTTCGAGCGCCGCGGATCCGTCGGCCTCCCTCGCCGGGGCTTCGCTCCCTGTGCCCGCAGGACCCGAGTCCACACCGGTGCAGGGCCCCTCCCCCAGTACTGGCGAGTTCCGACCGCCCGCTCCGTCCGGCCGGTTTTCCTCGCCGTTCGGTGGCCCCCTGGAGCAGGAGACCACGCAGCTGCCTCCGGTTCCGGCGCAGCATCAGCAGCAGCAGCAGTTCCAGCAGCCGCCGTTCATCGGCCGCCAGGATCCCGCGGCCGCACCGGCGCCTGTCCCCCAGGTCCCGCAGCACGAGCAGCAAGCGCCGCCCAGTCAGCCCTCGCAGGCACAGTTGAACGGGTACTACGTGCCGCCCCAGCACCAGCAGCAGTACGGGGCTGGGCAGCAGTACGGCACGGGGCAGCACCACGTGCCCGGCACCGAGGTGGCACAGAATCAGCAGGCGGGCGTCTCCACGGATCTCGTCCACCAGCTGGGCGTGTTGGGCGTGGCGCCGGCGCTCTCCTCGGTGGGCTGGCGCGCCTTCCTCAACCGCTTCCCCGGTTTCGCGTTGGGTCTGTCGCCCGCCGAGATCGAGGAGCGGCGCCTGTACGCCAGCATCCGGCGGATGCCGACCTTGACCAACTACAAGGTGGCCGTCATCGTCCGTAAGGGCGGCGCTGGACGCGGCGTGATCGCCGCAGGCCTCGGCCTGACCGAAGCCCAGATCCGCGGCGGCGATGTGGTGGTCGTCGACGCCACCTCCGACGGTGGCGACATCGACGAGCGCACCGCCAAGGGCGACGGTGGCGTCGGAAAGCTGCTGCTCAAGGAAAACTACGAGGAGATCAAGTTCCGCGCCGATGTCGAGAAGTACGCCGGCATCACCCCGGAGGGCCTCCGTGTACTCGGGTCGCAGTACGACCTCAACTCGACCGACCAGTACAGCCACGGCGACCACACGGACGTCCTCCGCCAGCTCGACCGGTTCTTCAACATCACCATCAGCGACACCGGCAAGGACCTGCTCACCGAGGCTTCCCGGGCGGTCCTTGAGACGGCAAACACGGTGATCATTCCGGTCATGACCACGTTGCCTGGGGCTCTCGCCGCCGAGAAGACCGTGAAGTGGCTGCGCAATCATCACTTCGAGCACCTGCTCGAGCGCACCATCATCGTCATCAACCACACCACCAAGGAAGACCACGACAACGCCAAGCCCGACGCGATCCGCCAGTACTTCGAGAAGCTGAACCTCAAGGTGCACGAGGTCCCGTTCGACGAGCACATCGCCCAGGGGACGCAGATCCGTCTCGAGTCGCTGGCACCGAAGACGCGTCGCGCATTCCTCGAGCTCGCCGCAAGCGTCGCGGACCATTACGCCGCCGACCGCCACGAAGGCCTGCGATGACGAGGGCCGAGCAGACCACCGCGACCGCTGGGGCGAGCGCAGCTGCTACTGCAGCCGTGCCCGCGACCGCTGCGGCAGCTATCGCAGCGCACCCCACAGGTGCCGCCCGGGCCGCGACCGCGCGCGCGTCCACCCCGCTGACCCGCGTGACCATCCTGGTCAACGACCAGCAGATCGACGCCACGGCGCCCTCGAACGTCCCGATCCGCGTCTTCATCACCGACCTGGTCGACACCCTCCGCACCACGTACGCAAGCAATAGCGCCCCGCCGGAGCCCTCGGTAACCGGGCTCGAGGAAGCTCCTGCGGACCCGTTCCTGATCGTCGGCCCCGGCGCATGGTCGCTGGCCGCCCTCGGTGAGCCTGCTGCCATCCCGCGGCACCTCACGCTCGACGAGGCGGAGATCTTCGACGGCGCCGTGCTGACGCTGTCGGTCGCCAAGTCCAGTGAGCGGTTCGTTCAGATCGTCGAAGAGCTGACCGATGCCCTCGCTGAGTACTCCCGCGTCCTCTTCCGCCCCTTCAACCGGCACACGGCCCGCTACCTCGGGTTCGGCGCGCTCCTGGCCGGAGCTCCCGCCCTGGCGCTGCTGTTCATCCGGGCTTGGCTCTCCACGCCCAGCGCGCTCTGGTTCGCCATTCCCGCCGCCGCCCTGGGCCTGATCGCGTGGGGCTCCGCGCTGGTGGCACACCGGCGCTGGATGAGCACCCTCACGAGCTACTCGCTGGCCGTCGTCAGCTTGCCCCTGCTCTTCGTCGGCGCGGCACTCGCGGTCCCGGCGCCGGACAACGCCGCCGGACAGTTCACCTCCGCGAACTACCTGGCCGGATTCACCGCTGTCGCGGTGGCCTCCCTCCTCATTTGCACCTTGACCACGGTCGGTATCGCCACCCACACCGCGGTCGTCGTGTTCTCGATCCTGTGCGCGATCACCGCGGCGATGTACACCTACACCGGGCTGGGCGCGCCGACGATTCCCGCGGGCCTCGTCGTCGTCTCGCTGACTGTTCTTGCCTACGCCCCGAAGCTCTCCACTCGGATGGCCCGGATCAAGCCCCCGTACCTGCCCGCCCCGGGTGAGCAGTTCGAGACCGGAAAGACCCTCTCCGAGGCCTTCGAGATGTTCGACCCGGCGGACGGGCCGAGCGAGTCCAGCGTCCGCGACGCGGCCGCCGCAACCCGCAGCACCGAGCGCCGGACCCGAGACGCCGGCAAGTACTTGACCGGCGTCCTCCTCGCCGCGGCAATCGCGACGATCGTCGGCGTCCTGACCTCGATCCGCCCCGGAACGTACTACGCCCGAATTGAGTTCGCGCTTGCCGTGGTCTGCGTGCTCCTGCTGGCTCTGCGAGGTCGTTCCATGACCGGGCGCGCGCAGGCGCTGATGATGTACTTCAGCTCGATGGTCCTCACCGTCGGTGTCGCCGCGATCGCAGTCTCCGGATATCCGCGGCCGGCGGTGCAGCTGACCGTCATCGGGATCACCGCCGCAGCGTTCCTCGGGCTCGCGCTCGCAGGCATCATCAAGTCCGAGCTCCTCGGCGCCACCGCTCCCGAGGACCTCCAGGACCAGACCCGCCTCGATCCTCCGATGCGCCGCTGGATCGAGCGCCTCGAAAGCCTGCTGATCGTCTCGTCGGTACCGCTGGCGCTCTGGGAAATGGGCGTCTTCAACTACCTCCGGAACCTCTTCTAACCGGCCTGGGTCGACACCCGAAAGAAGGTGCCTCCCTTGATGAGGTCTGACTCGAACCGCCCGATCTTCGCGACCCTCGCGCGCCTGATCGCCATTGGCTCATTGGCCCTCAGCTCCGTTGCCGTGCCCGGCAACGCGGGCATCGCCGGAGCCGTAACGCCGCCGAACATCGACTACAGCAAGGTTCCCGACGACGCCCGCCCCGCACCTACCTACGAGACCCGCCAAGGATCGCCCTGCAGCGAAGCCGGTGTGATGCCCAACTCCAACCTCATGGAACCGGCGCCCGCCTCAGCATCGCTGGCCATCCAGGAAGCGTGGCGCTTCTCCCGCGGCGCCGGCGCGAAGGTCGCCATCATCGACACCGGCGTCCGACCCCAGCGCCGCCTCCCCCGCCTCGTCCCCGGCGGCGACTACGTCCAGGCCGGCGGCGACGGCCTGACCGACTGCGACGCGCACGGAACTCTCGTCGCGGGCATCATCGGCGCCGCCCCCGCACCAACCGACGGCTTCGCCGGCGTCGCACCTGAGGCGACCCTGTACTCGATCCGGCAGTCGAGCGCCAAATTCTCGCAGAACATCCCGAACCCGACGAACGACCCGAACAAGAGCCAGACAGCCGGCAACATCGCCGACCTCGCCAAGGCGGTGCGCCACGCAGCGGACCTCGTCCCCCGCGGCGTCATCAACATCTCCGTCGTCAGCTGCATCAATCCTGCCCAGCCGATCGACCAATCCGCCCTGGGCGCCGCGATCTGGTATGCGGCGGTCCGCAAGGACGTCGTCGTCATCGCGGCAGCGGGCAACGCCGGCGGAACCACGGGGTCCACCTCCTGCCAACAGAATCCCGGCGCATCGCCCCAGACCCCGACGGACCTGCGGAACTGGAACGGCGTCAAGACCATCTCCGCGCCAGCCTGGTTCGACAAGTACGTCGTCTCAGTCGGCTTCACCGCCCCGCAGGGGCAGCCCTCAACCAACGCCAGCCTGCAGGGCCCGTGGGTCACCCTCGGAGCACCCGGATCCGGCATCGTCTCCCTCGATCCGCGCGACGGGAACACCGTCGTCAACGCCGTCCGCAACTCGCAAGGACAACTCGAGCCGGCCGCCGGAACCAGCTACGCCGCCGCGTACGTCTCCGGAGTCGCCGCGCTCCTGCGATCGAGGTTCCCGCAGTTGACCGCCAAGCAGATCATCGCGCGCCTGACCAGCACCGCCCAGGCGCCCGCCCGGACACCCGACAACGTCATCGGACACGGGCTCATCGACCCGGTCGCCGCGCTGACCTACAACGTCCCACTTGACGGTGACGCCCCCCGCGATCGCAGCGAGAAGACGTTGCCTATCGCCGATCCTCCCCCACCCGCTGACACCCGTCCCCGCACCGCGGCCACGATCGCCGTCGGCGCAGTTGTCGCCGCCGCCATCGTCGCGCTGTTGCTGCGCGCCGGGCTCCGCCGCACACCGAACCGCAAGGAGGAGCTGTGAGCACCTCGATCGACCAGCACGACCAGTGGAGCCAGGCAGCACGAGACCGCGGCAAGCCGCGCAGGCTCGGGTTCGACCCTCGCACCGGGCATCTCGCCGTTTACGCGATCGTCGTGGCCTCCGGAGCAGCACTGCTCTCCCGCACCCTTCCCTGGTGGGCGCTCGCACTCATCGCGCTCGTCGTAGCGGTCCCCTTCGTCGTCACCTTCCGCGGCCGGCTGGCCTCACAGTGGATCGCGGTCACCGCCGCGTACACCCGCCACCGCCGCAGCCGAATCGCTGAAACCACCAATGCCCAAGAGCATTCACGGTGGATCGACTTCACCACCCCCGCCGGGACCTGCGCGGTGCGCTGGGAAGGCGACCGCCTCGTCGCGATGGTTCAGCTCGAATCCGATCTCGCTCAGCCGCGCGTCGTCACCGACAGCGCCAGCCCGCTGACCAACGACCTCGTCCAGCTCGAGACCATCTGCGCGGCCCTGCACCAGAACGACATCGCTCTCGAGGCCGACATCGTCTCCACTGGCCGGCGCTACCGCCGCGGCCCGCAGCACGTGACCCTGCACGCCCAGCAGGCCGGTACCGACCGCGACCTGCAGTCGGAACGGCTGACGTGGGTGGTTCTGCGGCTCGATCCCCAGCAAAACCTGGCGGCGATCGCCCGGCGGGGCCCGGCCAAGGTCCACGCCTGGTTCGTCATGGCCACCGCCGCGCAGCGGCTCGCTCAGCAGCTCCAGATCGCGGGCGCTCAGGCCTATCCCCTGACCGCCACGCAGGCGGATGCAGCAGCCGCGATGCTGACCCAGGACGCCGATCTCACCGCGGTCGACGAACGCTGGACGCGGATCGACACCACCGAGCACCACGTGACCACCTACTGGGCCTCGCCGGACCAGATCTCCACCGAACACCTCGCGCAGTGGTGGGCATGGCCCACCCTCAGAACCACGATCGTGCTCCGGCTCGCCACTTCCGCTGGCGGGCGCATCCGGGCCAGCGCCTTCGTGCGCTACGTCAGCGACGATGACACCAAGCCGCCCGTCCCCTACCTGACCGCGCTCAACGGGGAGCAGGCCGCCGGCCTGTTCGCGACCCTTCCGCACGGTGGGACCTCCCTGCTCGACGTCCCGTCCGTCGACATCGCCGAGGTCGACGACATCGACATCCCTCTCGGAGCCGGCGGCCAGATCATCGGCGCCGACCGCGCCGGTGCGCTCGTCGCACTGCAGCTCTTCGATCAGTCACCGATCCGCCCGACCCGCCTCACGATCGATCTGCGCGCCGACCGGCCCTTGGTCCAGCAGATCACCCTGCGCGCACTGGCAGTCGGCGCCACGGTCGAGATCTCGACCGCGGAGCGCCGCGAATGGGAGGAGTTCGCTCGACTCGTGGGCGAACCGGACCGGCTCTGGTTCGCCTCACCGGAGCAGGCCCGAACACCGGATATCGTGCTGCTCGATCACGCCCAGCAGCTCTCGCCCTCCTCTGCCGGCACCGTCATCAACGTCCGCGCGCCCGGGACGCCTCCGCCTCCCACCGACCCGGACATCCTCATTGAGCAGGTGGCCAGCGACCAGCTCCTGCTGACGACCGACATCGTCACCGAGCTCGCGCTCAAGGTCACTCGCCCGCGCGATGAGCTTCGCTACATCACCGCGGCCGCCTGTGCCATTCCCCCGCGCTACGTCACTCCTGCTGCCGCAGCGCCCCCTGCACCGTCGACCCCGGCGCAGGACGATTCGGCGCAGCAGCCTCCTGCCGCCTCCGACGACCCCCGGGCGGCTGCCCTGGCCCGGATCATCGAAGCGCGACGCCGGCGGCGCCTGGCTAACGCCAGCCCGGAACACACCAGCGTCCCCGGAGACGACGCCCCTCTCGGCGCCAACGAGGAAACCCCTTCGGCTCCAGCGGCGACCGCGCCGATCGGTCCCGACCTCACGCCATCCGCGACGGGCGCGGACGTCGAGCGGGCACCGGAGACCCCGCGCACGTTCGCAGACGACGAGCAGGCCCCCGCGCTCTCGCGCACCATGCCGGCGGCGCCCCCGACCGAGCAGCAGCCCACCGCAGACGACGTCTGGAGTTCGCCAGCTCCTGCCGAGGAGATCGAGTTCCACGTGACCCGCAGCGCCCGCCCTCAGAACGACGATGCCGCCCCCACCACCGCAGCAGCGCGGCCGATGAACGCCACCCCGCTCGGTCGAGGTCCGCACCATCCGGCCCCCGCCGAGCCTGCGGCGCACCGGGCCGCAGACCCCGCGGCCGACCCGGTCCCCCGCAGCGCTCCACCTCAGTTCGACGGCCCCGTGCTCGAGCCCGATGAGATCATCGATCCGCCTGTGCTGCCCGGCCAGAACCTCACCCGCACGGGCGGAGGGAGCCGCGGCGCCATCGACGTCGATGCCGTCGAGGACCAGCGCACCAGCCCCACTGAGGACGGTGCGGCCCTGACCCGCTCTGCGCGCGGCGCGGGCAGCGACGCGGCCGCCAACGGAGGCCGCCGGATGGCCACCGAGCTCGACCAGCCGCTGGGCCGCAGCGTTCCCAACGAGCAGGCACCGACAGAGAAGCCGGCGCGCCCGCCGCGGCGTATCGCCGAGACGCCCCGGCACGCGGTAGACGGCCAGGGCTCCCCCGACGACGAGGATCCGAACCCGCCGCGGCGTAGCCGCCACGCACGGTGACCACCTCACGTACGCTGCGCACATAGAACGAAGGGGACCGCCGCGATCATGACAACGTCACCTCGCCGGGTTGTCGGAGCTGCCCTGGTAGGAGCGGTCGCGGCGGCCATCGTGATCACCGTGGCGCCGACTTCAGCACCCGGCCCCGACGCCGTTACGCCGTCGCAGGGCATCCCCCCGGGCGCTGGCGCGATGCGCTACGACTATGACCAGCTCCGGCGCGTGCAGGAGGAGATCCAGCGCGCGCACGAGAAGTTCGCGGCCGAGGACGGTACGAGCGCACCGACGGCAGCTCCACGTCCGTCGTCCTGATCTTCACTCCACTCCACCAGTCCCTTTGCCACGTGTCGGGCACGCGATTCGGCTGGGACCCGCGGACCCTGTGGGCGTGCGACCTTCAGCGGCTGGTGTCGAACCAGGACTGGGCGGGGATGAAGTCGAGCAGCTGCTCCATGCCCTGTTCAAACCGCTCCCGAGTGCCGGACCCGAAGGTCACGGTGAGTTCGCCGGTCGCGCCGAGGCGGGGCGTGGAGATGAGTCGGCCGTTGGTGCTGTCGAGCACCCCCACCCCGACGGCGCCGGTGGTGGCTGCGACGCTGATGCCGATGTGGCCGTCGTCGGAGAGCCCGGAGCGGGTGCGCCCGGAGTCGTGGTGCTCGACGAGGGCGATCTCGGCTGTCTGTTCCAGAGCGTCGGGGCTGGTGGCGGCGTTGAGTGCCCGGGCGGTGCGCGGGGTGGCGCCGATCGCCTGGAGGGCCTCGGCGCTCTCGCCGGGGGCGTTGTTGCGCGCGATGTGGTCGAAGGCGGCCAGCGAGGCGCGGAAGGGATCGATGGTTAGCGGTTCTCGCTCGCCGAGGAAGGCCCAGAGGGCGTCGGCGACGATCTTGGTGTAGCTGCGGCTCGAGGACTGCAGGCGCTGGATCAGGACGGAGTCGTCGAGCCGGGTAGCGAGGATGTGCAGGTCTCCGCGGCGGACCAGCGAGAGGCGGAGCATGTTGTCTCCGCGGCGGATCCGCGCGGTCGCTTCCACGTCGGGCCGGTAGAGGGCGTGCAGCCAGCTCGCGAGCGTGGGGTGTGGTGTGGCCTCGGCGTCGATCAGGCCGGCTTCATGGAGACGTTCGCGCAGGTGCGCTTCGACGAGCGCCCGGTCGTCGTCGTCGTAGATGTTCGGCATCAGCGCGAGCACGTCCGGGTAGTGGTCGATCTGGGCCAGCCGCCGCAGGTAGAGGGCACTGTCGACGGTCAGGTCGGCCGACGAGATCAACTCAGTAGCTGCGGCCTCGCCGAAGATGTCTGCGGAGCTGAGGAACGCGTCGCTGGAGGTCACCGGCTTACCGCCTGTTGACTTCCAGCGACGCGAACACTCCGGTTGTGGTGCACGACCGCAGACCTAGATGATCTGCGTGATACCGACGCCGACGTTCTTGTCGGTGGCCTTCATGTTCATCGCGGCCTCGCGGATGCACTGGACGCAGGCCTCGAGGCAGGTGTTGTTGTCGTTGGCGATCTGGTGGTACTTGGCGCTGGTGAGCTTGAAGCCGTCCGAGCCCTGACCGAGCCAGCTCGTCATGAGGATGTCGGCCTGTCGGACCGTATCCTCGAGGACGGAGTGGAGGCGGGTGGCCTGCACCTTGACGGTGTCGGCGCTGGTCTCCATCTTCGCGTAGTCGTAGTGGACGGTCTGCCCGTCGGCGGGGTTTCCCATGATCTGTTCTCTTTCGTTCGAGGGGGGTGGTGGTTCTTACTTCATCGAGCCGGGCAGCAGGGACAGCATCTTGGTGGCCTGGGCAGCGTTGGCCTGCTCGGCGGCGTCGAGCTTGATGCCGGCGCTCCGCACGTGCTGCGAGACCTCCTCGAACATCTGGTTCGCGGAGCGGCAGGACTGCTGCCACCGCTCGTTGGCGAACCGGAGCGCGTTGCCGAACTGCCCGGCCAGGCCGATCGCGACGGTGAGCTCCTGCTCGACCGCGACCATGCTGGTGCGGACCTGGGCGACATCGCCCTCGAAGGTGGTGGCTGCCGTCGAGAGCTGCGCGGCAGAATACTGAGTCTGAGCCATTTCCGGATGTTCCTTTCTTGTGCTCCAGCGGAGGAGGATTCCCCGACCCGTTCAGGGTGGGGTCGGGTCACCGTTCCTGTTTCCCCTCCAGTAATTCGGAAGGTGTGCCCCGAACGATTCTGGGCACAAGAATGTGATGCGGTCTCGGCCGCAGGGAAGACAATTAGACGAATAGGCCATCGAAATTCCTATTGTCGTCATCGTCGTTGTTTTCGGAGCCGCCGGAGTTATCGCTGTTCGTCGCGGTCGCAACGGCGGGGATCGCCTCGAAGACTTCTTGCACTTCGCTGCCGGGCAGGCTCGCCGGCGCTGCCGACGGAACGATAGTCACCCCGGTGTCCGCCCTGGGCCCGCTGCGGTGCTCCTCGGCCGGTCGGGCGCCAGCGGCACCCATCGGTCCGACGCCCGCAGGCGAGGCTGTCGAAGGGACGACGACGTCCCCGACGGTCGGGGTGGACGGCTTACCTGAGCTCGGCCCACTCCACCCGTTGGGCATCGCGTAGCTGCCGTTGCCGGCGAACGTCGACGATCCGCTGATGGTGCCGAGGGAGCCGGCGGGAACGGCACCGTAGTCGCCGAAGCCACGCGCACCCGTCAGTAGCCCCAGGGTCGGGGAGATCGGGCTGGTGCCGAAGAAGCCCCCGCCGAGGTTGTGGTCGAGCGATCCGTTTGAGTTATCACCGACTTTGCCCTCGAAGAGCTTGCTGGCGGCCTGAGTCACGGGCTGCATCAGCCCCTGTGCTGGCTGCGCCAGTTGCTGCGGAAGCTGCATGAACCCCTGACCAGCACTGAGCGGTGCCTGCACCAGAGAGCTGCCCTGCGAGACCAGCCCTGATCCTTGCTGGGCGATCTGTTCCTGCGGGCTCCCCTGCTGGGTGTCCTGTCCAGGCGTCTCGCCGACTTGGTCGATGCCGATCCGGCCGACGGCACGGGCGTCGTACTCCGCCGCCTTGGCTGTCTCGGATCCGCGGCCGGCGGCCACGACCCCGTCCATCCTGGCTTCCATCTGCGCGATCGACGCTGCGGTGCCTGCCGTCGAGGTGGCCTGACCGACGATTCCCATCATCGTGCCGAATTCTGACCGTGCAGTATCGATCGCCAGAAGCAAATTCCTGGCGACGGCTTCCGCGATCCGCGGAACCGCTGTCGGATTCGGCGTCAGCCCGGGCGAGACGGGCGTGAGGAATATCGGAGGGGACGGCAAGAAGGGAACGAAGGTCGTGTTCGCGACGGTCTGCGCAAAAAACGCGCTCATCAACGCCGCCGCCCTTCCCCACATCTCCGTGTATTGCCCCTCGTTGACGCCGATGGGAACTGTGTTCACGCCGAGGAAATTCGTCGCCTGCAGGGTGGCGTGAGTGACGTGGTTTTGCACGAGCTCGGGCATCTGCGGGATCGCAGCCGCCGTAGCAAGGTAGGAGGCAGCCTGCGCCTGGGCCTGCCCGGCGACCGTGCCGCACTGGACGGCGGTGCTCTCGCACCAGGTGACGTAGTCACGGCCGGCCTTCTGCAGTTGCATGCCGGCCTCGCTCTGCCAAGCCGCGCCGACCGTGGACAGGAGGCCGGTGAGTTCCGCAGCCAGAGTCCCGAGACGGGCCCCCATCGCTGTGTAGCCCACGCTGGCGGCCTCCATCGGAGCCGCGCCAGCACCCGCGTTCAGCCGAATGTAGGCCGTCTCGGGGGTCTGCGCCATCCAGTCCATCGTGCTGAAGCTCTCTCGCTACGCGGTCGCCGCGTTGGTGAAGTCGGTCATTTCGTAGGCGGCGGCCGAGGTCGCCAGCCCGCCAGCGGCGACGCCGAGTTCGACCTGCGAGGCGATGCCCACGCCCAGGAAGTTCATCCCGTGCTGGGTGAACTGCGCGGTGGCCAGCAGTGACGCGGCGTCGGAGCCCGAGGGGACCGGCGCGGCGATGCCGCCAGTCACCGTGGCGATCTCGGCGGACGTCGTTGCTGCCGAGGCCGCCGCGTGCAGCGAACTCAGCGCCAGGACGTCCGGCTCGACATGAACGAACGGAACGGTCATATTTTCCCTCTTCGCTCAGGGGCGCTGGACTGCGCCCGATTACGCTCGGTAAATGTACGTCTGGATAGTACCGCCTGTGAGAATCGGCGCAATCTAATCACGCGCAAACATTGGGTCACGTCGCCCCTCCTACCCGGTCCGCGATCGTCGGCATCCATCCGATCTGAGCCCATTGCACCGTGCCGGTGCCGAGGTCAGCGACCATCGTGCGCCCCTCGATCAACCGCTCGGGCCGGTGTCCGGCGATCACCGGGCCCTCCATCCGGTCACCGCTCAGCATCAGACCTGTTGCTGCAGTCATCTTGCTCATCACCGGACCGATCAGGGCAGACGCGCCCTGAGCCATGTTCCGAGCGATGATGAAGTGAACGCCCAGCGCCCACCCGTCTTCGATGTAGTCCGTCAGGTGCAGCAGCGGTGACGGGTACGGGCTGATCCGATCGTCGACCATCTGGTAATCGTCGACGATGACGAAGATGTCCGGGCCGTCCCACCACGATCGCGCGTGCAGCTCCGCAAGCGACAGCTCGTGGTCGGGCAGCCGACGCTCCTCCTTGATGTAGTCAGCCAGCTCCTTGCACATCGCGTCGGCAGTCTCCCGATTCGTCGCGTAGCCCGAGGCCTGCCCGGCAGGCACCTCCTGGTAGTGGGCGCGCCGGTAGTCGAGTGTCAGGAACACCGCCTCGTCGGCGGTCGGCAGCACCGTGCAGATGCCCTTGATCACCGCGGACAGCCACGTCGATCGCCCCGACTTGGGATCGCCGAACGCGAACGCGTGCGGCTGATTGACGAAGTCGAATGTAGCCGCCTTCATCGTCGCCTCGGCCAGTCCGAACGGGACGGCGCTGAGCTTGGTGTGCCGCGGCGCATCGGGCGCCGGGGCTGTCCACAAGCTCGGGGTCGTCAAGATCTCGGCCATGTCGATCCGGGGCGGGAGAGTTGCCGCCGACGGTGCCCGCCGGCCGGGGTAGAGCGCTGCGAGCCGCTGCGCCAAGTCGGCGATGCCCTCGTTGAGGGTGTTGTAGTCGCTCACACCGTCCACTCGAGGTAGGGCGATCATCATGTGCTTCTCGACGCGCTTGGCCTGGCAGCGTCCCGGCAGTGTGACCGGGATGTCCTTGGCGACCGTGCGGTTGACCTCCGACTCGACAGGCTCGGAGAGCCGGAACTCGATGGCGTTGCCCATGAGGGCCTTGACCTGCTGTGGCCGAATGGAGTTCCACAGCGACGCGGTCAGCACGAGGTGAATCCCGAAGGTCTGGCCGCCACGCGCGATATCGGCGACCGTCGCCTGCTCCATCGCGCCCAGAGGCCCGTTCTCGACGATGCCGGTGTCGAAGCCGTCGATCACCAGCACCACGTCGCCGTGCGGATCCTTCGCCACCAGTTCGGGCCCCTCGACCGAGTCGGCGCGCCGGCGCCGGTACTCCTCCATGGAGGAGATTCCGTACTCCTGGAACAGGCGCTCTCGGCGACGCAGGATCTGGTCCATCACGCCCATCGTCACGCGGATCCGGTCGCGGTCACTGCGCTGTGCCACTGATCCAACGTGCGGGAGGGCGGTCATCGCAGCGAGCGCGCCACGCGAGAAGTCCAGCCCGTAGATCTGCAGCTGCTCCGGGGTGTGAGTGAGCGCCAGCGAGGCGATCAGCGTCTGGCAGGCGGTGGACTTGCCTGTTCGGCCCGCCCCGATGATGGCGAGGTGCTCCGAGGTCAGGTCCACCATGTAGGGGCGCTGCGCGTGCTCGTGCGGGAAATCCGCCAGGGCCACCGGCGCCTGGAGCGTCGCCGGCGACGTATTCTGCACGGCCTTGTCGAAGTCCGGGATGAACTCGTCCAGGGTCAGCGAGACCTTCAGCGGCGGCAGCCACATCTGCCGCGCCGGGCGACCCTTCCCGGAGAGCTGCTCGACGACCTTCTCGAACTCCGTCGCAGCGAGCGCATGAATCTTCTCCGGCTCGGGCGCAATTTCCACCGCTTCCTCTTCGACCTCACCCGGGTCGGGAAGCGCGACCGCGCCCGCAGTGAACGCATGCGGCTTGATGTACCGGGAGGGCACCGGCGCCGTCGGTGCGCTCTCGCGCCGCCCCTCACGTCCGGGCGCCACTGCTGCGCTGATCGGACGACGGTACTTGCCGCCCGTGTACGCCGCGCGGAACTGGACCAAGTCCTGGGTGAGGTATCGCAGGTAGCCCGTACCGGCGGCGCCCTTCTCGATGTGGAACGCGGCAGGATCGGCGATCACGTCGCGGCTGTCCTGGGCGGAGAAGGTCTTGAGCGCGATTCGGTAGGACAGGTGCGACTGCAGGCCCTTCATCTTGCCCTCTTCGATCTTCTGCGACGCGAAGAGGATGTAGATGCGGTATGCGCGGCCGAGACGGCCGATGCGCACGAACAGGTCCGCGAACTCACTCTTCTGCGTCAGCAGCTCCGTGAACTCGTCGATGACGATGAACAGTGCCGGCAGCGGCTCGAGGTCGGCGCCCTCCTCGCGCGCGAGTTCGTACTCCTTGACGTTGGGGAATCCGACGCCGCGGGTACGCTCTCCCGATTCACGCAGGATGCGTCCACGCTTGTCGAGTTCGCCGTCGAGGACGTCGTAGAACCGATCGAGGAACTCGGCCTCCTCCTCCATGTTGGTCACCACGGCGACGATGTGGTTGAGGCTGCGGTCCAGGCCCGCGAACGCGGACCCGTCCTTGAAGTCCACCAGCAGCAGGTTCAGCTCGTCCGGGGAGTGATCGAGCACGGCCGACGCGATGAGCGTGCGCAGCGTCTCCGACTTGCCCGAGCCTGTGGCGCCGATCAGCATGCCGTGCGGCCCCATCCCGTCCTCGCCATCCTCCTTGATGTCCAAGAGGAACGGGGCGCCGCGGCGTTCATAGCCGAGCCGGAACTGCAGGCGCTGCTTGTTGGTGATCGACCGGAACGCCCACCTCTGAGTCAGATCGACATCCCCCAGGTCCCGCACGCCCATCAGAGCGGAGAAGGACCGATCCTCGTCGACCTTCTCCCCAGACGTGGTGGCGGAGACGATGCCGCCAGCGGCCTTCCAGTGCGCCAGCGACCGCGCCAGCACCCGCGCGTCCTCGACGGGCAGCTGGTCCACCAACTCACCCGTGTGCAAGGGAACAGCACCCGGCGTGGACAGCAGCTTAGTCAGCTCGCGTTCCTCGTCGACGATGAACGTCGCACCCTTGCGCGCGGACAGCGTCTGCTCCGTCGATCCGAGCTCGAGCCAGGTGACTCCGTCGAGCGCGTCGACCACTCCGTACGGGGTGGCCGTATCGCACACCACCAGCAGGTGACGCTGACCCAGCGTGTTGCTCGAGCCGGCGCCGGGCATGGCCGTGTTCCGGGAGGACATGTGGAACTGGGTGCGCGACCCCAGTTCCGTCTGCAGGGCTGCGCGCAGCTCCGCCAGCGTGCGATAGGTCATCCGGGCGGGTCCCAGCGCGTCGAGCTCGGTGGGGTGCTGGTGATGCGGAAGCCACTTCAGCCACGCCCATTCCGGGTCTTCCGGATCGTCGACCAGGCTGATCACCGACAGTCGGTCGGGGCTGTAGAAGGTCACCGCCTGCGCGATCATCGACCGCGTGAGCCCGCGGATCACCGCCCGGTCTCCTCGTAGCCCGAGCGCAGGGATCTTAGAAAGATTGATTCCGATCGGCACGGTGATCCTCGAGTGGGCCTTCACGAAGCGCATCGTGCTGATCGTCGAGACCTGCTCGAGGAAGCCGTCGTCCTTCGGCGCCGCCTTCGGCGGGGTGACCTCGACGTCGGTGCGCACCCGGCCACGCCCGTAGCGCACGATCACGCCCTCATCCGGTGAACCGTGCGAAGAACGCTCCCACTGCCGCGGCCCGCCGATGATCCCGTCGAGCGTCTCCGGCGCCGGGAATCGATGCGCCGCGTGCGCGTACTGCGCCTCCCCGCCCTCGCGGACCGTCTTGCGAGCCTTCCCCAGCCCGCGCAGGAAACCCGCGCGGTCGCTGTTGAGCTCGGCGGTGTTGCCGAAGATCCCGCCACTCGAGGTGAACATGTAGCCCATCGATCCGAGCATCATGAGCGGGAACATCAGCCCGTACATGTTCATGCCGCCACCGCCGGAGGCTCCCGAACGCAGACCGCCGCTGCCGAACATCATGGCCATCATGCCGCCCATGCCCACGATCATGATCAGGGGCATCAGCAGGCGGCCCCACTGCATCTTGATCTTCTGATCCAGCTCGATCGGCGGCTGAAGCTCCACCGTCGCATTCGACTTCGCCGGCTCGAGGATCCTCTTCAGGTTCGACGGGAATTGCCGTGCAGTCATCGCCGAGCTCCGTTCAGGTTGATGGTGGTCATTTGCCGGCCGCCGCGGCCGGCGTGGTGGGAAGGGCAACAGCGCCCCGGTCGATGTCGACACCGTCACGCTGAGTCGCCGCGGCCTGCTTGGACAGTGTCGGGCCCTCAGCGAACAGGCTCACGATCGGCCACGGAGCCGGGACCGGCGATCCGATACCCAACGCCGCCGCCGTCGCATCGAGCTGACCGGTCGACGCGGCAGTACTCCCGACTGCGGCCTCGTCCTGCGCGATGCCGTACCGCACACCGTTCGATCCGATCCACCAGCCGGTCCCGCGGACCATGGTGTCCGGCTGCGCAGGTGCGGCGCGAACATACCGGCCGCCGCCGTCCGCGGGCACATACACCCGGTCGGCGACGACTCCCTTGGACTTGTCCGCGGTGACCAGGTCGAACGCGGACTTGCGCTGGCTGTCCGTCAGCGGCAGGCTCTGCCCGGCCAGCACGGCGGTCACCGCGACCGGCTGGTTGCCGTTCTGCGTCCATGTAAAGCACGTCACGGGCGCAGCCTTAGCGTCGAGTACCTTCGACGTGCTCGTCGGGTAGCTGTCGGTCGAGAGCGGCTCCACACGGGGTACATCGGCCAGCACGTCCGGGGTGACGTCCGCCGTGCGGGTCGCGCCCTGCGAGTTTCCGGTGCGGATCAGCGAGGCCATCACCAGCGGGATCTGCTGAACGCCGTTGCGCAGCACGACGTAGAAACCTTCCTCGCCTCGCACGTCGCGCACCGACAGCACCGATCCGACCTTCACTCCTGGCGTCGCGATCTTGAACCCTGGCACCGCGCCGGCGTCCGGGATCGTCGGCACGGTGAGCGCCGGCGCCGCGGGGATCGCGTTGAACAGGCCGCGTGACATCGGCACCATCTGCGTCGACCGATCGATCCCCAGTGCGGTCGCGACACCCGCGTTGTTGAGGTCGAACTGCGCCCGCACCACGGTGCCGTCCGCCTTCGGGTACACCAGCCACGTGGTGTTGGCGAAGGTCATCACCCGTGCGGCGCCCGGGTTGATCTTGGTGGCGGTGTCGGCCGAGATCTTCAGCGGCCCACCGATGGCGGTCGTGATCACCGCCGACGCGTCGAGTGTCGGGAGACCCGTGTTGGGGTCCAGCGGTGACGCGGCGCCGCTCTGGTACTCGTCGCACACCGACCACGTCGAGTCGTCCGACGGGTTGGGCGACATCAGGCTCGGCGCGCCGAGGATCCCCACTCGCGGGCCTTGCGGCTTGCTCGCAATCGCCGCTGCGGTGACCTGCTGGGGCTTGTCCGCTGAGCCGATGATCAGCCGCGCCGACGCTAGGTTCTCCACGCGGTCCAGCCGCCCGTTGACCATCACGTACAGCTCTCCGGTGCCGCGGGCTTCGACGATCTTCGCGTTGCCGATCGTGCCCTGGGGCCGGAAGAAGGCCATCACCAGGCAGCCGGCGCAGACCAGCGCGGCGATCACGAACGAGATCAGCTGCCGGTCCGCCTGGAACTTCGAGGGGTCGTCCCACATGTCGGTCTCGTGGCGCATCACCGCGTGTTCGGCGCGGCGGCGCCACCAGAAGAACCCGCTCAGCTGCGGACGTGAGGTCATCCGGAACGGCATCTACGAATCCTTCTCTACTGGAGCGGTATTCACTACTAGTGCGGCCTTGGTTCTAGTTCAGCTGAGGGAAGACCAGCTGCCCGGGGGCGAAGCCGGGGATTTCGCGGACCTTGCGGCGCAGTGCGTTCCGCATGTCGATCAGCTCGATTCGGTCCAGGGACTCGTCGTTGGGGTCGTCCGGGTCGACGCCGGCGTCGTCGAGGCGCAGGGCCTGTTCGTCGATCACGTCGTTGACGACCTTGCGGATCCACCGGGCGTTGTTGGCTGCATTGATGGGTGTTTCGCCGGTGCTGCTGACGTAGGGGCTGAGGGTCAGCGTCTCGCACACAGACCGCAGCAGTTCCAGGGCGTCGTCGGCGAGGGTGACCGCTCCGTCATCGGCGAATCGGGTTGCGATCTCGGTCAGCTCGTCGGCGGTGTAGGAGGGGAATTCCAGGGTCTTGCTGAACCGGCCCTGCAAGCCTGGGTTGGACTGCAGGAAGCCTTGGATCCGGTCGGGGTATCCCGCGATCATCACGACCATCGAATTCCGGTTCTCGGGACGCTCCATGTGGTCGATCAGCGTCGCGATCGCCTCCTTGCCGAAGTCGTTCTCGCCGCCTTCGCTCAGTGCGTATGCCTCGTCGATCAGCAGGCCTCCGCCGCGGGCCGACTCGAGCACGGCAGTGGTCTTGCCCGCGGTCTGCCCTACGTAGCCGGCGACCAGCTTGTCCCTGTTCGCCACAACCAGTTTCGGGGTCGGCAGTACACCCAGGCCGTAGAGCGATTCGATGTAGACCTCTGCGACCGTGGTCTTACCGGTTCCCGGAGGGCCGGCCAGGATCGCGTGGTTGTCGTCGATGAGGGTCGGGGCATCGTGCCCCGCACTGCGGCGACGGTCCGCGCGTCCACGACGCCGCCGGATTGAGGCGTTCTTGCGCCGGATATCGTCTTTGAGGTCCACCAAGCCGACGGTGGCGTCGAGCTTGTCCATGGTCCGCGCGTAGCAGGCGGCCCGCGCGGCGGCATCCGCCTCAGATTCCTCCCGGTCGTCCTCGTCGATCGCGGTCGCCGGGTCCCATCGGTCGGTGCGCGATTCGATCGCCTCGGGGGTGACCGTCTTGAGCTTGGCTTCGGGGTCGCTGGCCGTGTCGCGGTAGTCCAGCCGCTGGGGGTTGGCGTTGTAGAGCCGGGTGAAGATCTCGACGGCGGCCTCTTCGTTGCCGAGGGCCCGCTCCATGTAGCCGAGGCCTTCCATTACGGGCACGCGCACGAACGCGAGGTCGCGCACCAGCTGTGGGTCCTCGTTGTTGGCCGCGTAGTCCTCGAGCTCGGCGAGGCGGGTCTTGGCTTCCTGGGAGGATCCGAGTCGGGCGTAGGCGAACGCGATGAGCAGCCGCATCGCGGCGTCGTACATCGGGTGGCCCCAGTCGGTGACGTCCGCTCGGCCCGGCAGGGTCAGGACGTCGGTCCACCGTTCGGTCGTGCTGTAGATGCCGGCGAGGACGAGTGCGGCCTGTGCCCGCGACCGTGCCAAGATGTTGTGCTGCACGGTGTTCGGCTCGCTCGTCTTCAGCGGCGGGCCCAGCACCTCGAGTACGTGGATCAGGACGCGCTCCGCTTCGGAGTAGTCCGGCGTCTCGTGTCCGTGGAACAGCTCCGGGTATGCGTAGACCGCGGCCAGGGCGACTTCCACGTCCTCTGCGGTGTGCGCCGGTGCCGAAACGGTCAGCACTCCGGTGGGGAACAGGAATCCGAGCGCGTCGTATGGCAGCATGGCCCGTTCGCACTGCTCCCCCAGGCTGGCCCTGCACCGGTAGATGTTCCAGATCGTCTCTGTGGTGACGACGCCGACCTTGGCGAGCCCCATCCAGGCGTCGCACATGTCCGGGTCCAGCTCGGTCGCCTGCTTGAACGCCTGGCGCGCGGCGTCCGGGTTCGACTCGGTGTCACGCCGTACGGTCGTGTACCCGACTGCGGTGTCGAACCATTGCTCGGCTTCGGTCATCGCTCCACGCTGCTGCGCGGCCCACTGCTGCTGCATTTGCCCCTCGCGCCCCTTCGGCTCGCCATCATCGAGTTACGAGGCCAGCCTATGACGTGACCGCTCTTCGTAGGTGCTACCGTTCACCATGATGAGCCCGGCGGCAGCGCCGGTGACCTTGGCCTTGACTGCGAGGTCGTAGCACTCGCGGCGGATCGGGCACGCGGCGCACAGGCTCGCGGCCCGCTCTTGGTACAGCGCTCGCTGGACAGAGAGCATTTCCTGCTTCCGCCTCAACTCCTTACGGCCAGGGCGCGTCGTTTCCTTCGGCTCATGGCGCGATCGGCGGCAGCCGCCGAAGATGGTCTCCGCGGCGGATTCGATCTCCAGCGCGACGGTCCTGCCCGTGCCTCTCTTGCAGGGCGCGTGGCCCGCAATCTGGGGAGCACGGCCGCGTAACACCGCGATCTGTCGGGCGAGTTCCTGTCTGTCGAGCATGTCGCGCACCGTCGTCGTCATCGACGCCACCCTTCCCCGGACGAAAAATAGTCGTTCAAACGAGTCTCACACACGATGACACACGCCACTAACTCGGCGCAACTATTCCTTTTAAGTCTCGACAAAAATCATTCAAATACGGCGCCCTGCGCGTCAAACACCCACAACCGCGCCGCACCTGACACCATCACCCCACCCCCGGCGCGCACCACCCCGCCGCGCTCACCGACAACGAGAGGAAGCCCGCACGCATGACCAAGGTGACCCAGACCCAACTCGTTGACGACCTCGACCACACCCCCAGCGAGAGCATCGAGACCATCGACTTCATGCTCGACGGGCAGCATTACGAAATCGATCTGAACAGCGCACATGCGCAGCAACTCCGGACCGAGCTCGGCACCTGGATCCCCGAAGCCAGGCGCACCGGCGGCCGCAAGCACCCCACGCAGTCCCACCCCGAACTCGCACTCACTCCCGACGAAGCGCCCCTCGTCCGGAGCTGGGCAGCCGCCAACGGCTATCCCGTCGCACCCGCCGGCCGGATCCCCTACGCCGCCATCGCCGCCTATCGGAAGACCCGTCTCACCAGCGCGAACTAGCAGTCTCACACCTGAGAAGATGAAGGGCCCGCGAGGGAAATCACTGGGACATCAACGCTTCATCGAGCGCGTGCCGGGTGATTCTCGCGGGCCGTCCACAGCATATGGCCAACCTGCCGCCGCCGGGGATTACCGTGCGCACCGGCCCGACCCCACCTGCTCGGCCCGCCCTGCAGGACCTCCTACAGGGCGCGCCTCTCCTGGTCCGCGGCGGCGAGGACGACCTCCGCACGCATTCCGCGCTGCGCCGCCGCATTGGCGTAGTGGGGAGTGAATGCCCCCTCGCGGTCGGTGATGGTCCCGCTGTAGGCGCCGTCGTCACCGCGCTCCAGCGTCACCTGCACGCTCAGCGAACTCCAGAGAGCATCCGTCCCCGACCGTGGGATACCGCCGATCAGGGCCCGCACTCCTTCTGAGCGCCCCACGCGTCCGATCTGCGAGAGAATGTCGTCGATCTGCCTCTTCGCTGCGGCGCTCGCGCCTGCGTAGTCGTCGACGACGACGACGAGCTCGCCTACTGCCTCGCGCACCGATTCTCCAGATCGGCGCAGCTCCGCCCGGGAGCGCAGGTCCGCCTCGATCACGACCTTCAGCCGAGCCGTGTCGTCAACGTCGTCGACACCCAGCGGCGCATCGACCTCGGGGTGCACGAACGCCGCCGCGACCGGCGTGGGCCTGGCCGCGGCGACACGAATGAACCGGACCCGCTCCGGGCCGTAGCCGTATGCGAGGGCCGTCACGGCGGTGTCGAGCGCGTTGGTCGTGCCCGGACCGGTGAAGCACCACAGCGCCGGGGTGTTCGGCCCGAGGTCCACCGTTGCGGGCCCACCGTCGGCGGTCGTACCGATCTCCGCGCGCAGGGTCTCCGCACCCCTGGCTTCTGCCCACCGTGCGTGGCGCTCGCGGATGACCTCCACGTGACGCTCCTCCGGGGCGCCGGCGGGGGCGGAATCCCCACCGGCGCCGGCCAGGGTCTTCATCGCGAAGCCACGGCCTGCGCCGAGCGCTCCTGGGATGCCGCCGCTCCAGGTCAGGTAGGTGTTCGTCGCGTGCAGGACCTCGCGCATGTCGTAGATGGCGGTGAACAGCGCCGATGTCGCGGCGGATTCATCCACGGCGACGAGCGCCGGGCGAGAGTGCTCCCGGCTTCGGTGGTCGAGGAACGTGCTGAGCGTGGCCACCGCACGGTCGGGTTCAACAGTGGACACCCGCGAGTCCTGCCCGAGCTGGAGTTCGCGCGACGCAACAACCAGGATCCCCTCGGCCGCGTTATGGAGGGCGAGCGTGACGGCGACGACAACCGGGTTCAGCGGCTTGGGACCTCCGCCACGACCGGTCTGCATGGGGTGCGGCCCTTCGCCGATCCGCGACTGCGACGGCATGGAGTCGTGGCGAGTCGGGTCGTCCTCCGCGATGCCCTGCCAGAACGCGACCATCCCGCCCGGCGACGATCCGTACAGGCGGGCGATCTCGCTGGGATCCGGAGTGCCAAGGGAGACCCGCGCCGGCACCGGCACATCCTCGCTCACGATGTGCCCGTCATCGTCGATGCTCCACCGACGGGTCAGGGCGCGGCGCATCTCGTCGGACGGTTCGCCGGCGAGATCGGTGCCGACGTACATCTGCACATTCGCCTTGCGGCCGTACAGCATCGCGCGATTGAGCGTGGCCGCGTCCTCTTCGCGGCGCGGCCCGACGTCGCGCAGGTACTGGTCGATCCGAGCCTGGGCGTCGATGAGCACGAGGACTTCCTGGTCGTCCGAGCTGGGCGCGGTCAGGCGCGGCTCGAGGAGATCGCGAAGGCGGGTGAGGAACTGCTCGTGCGCCTCCGTCGTGCCGGGGGCGGTGTCGTAGCTCTCGACGGTGCCGTCGAAGTCGCTGAACATCGCAGCACGGGCCTCATCCCGCGGTCCGAGGTAGAGCACGCTCCTCGTCTCGGCGTGCTGAGCGAGCATCGCCTGGGCGTCGTCGACGATGCCCGAAGGCTCGTCCGAGGCGCCGGCCTGAGTGACGCGCCCCTGTGCGAACGCAGCATCGGCCTCCGCCTGGGTGATCCGTCCTCCCTTGGATCGGGCGAATGCCACGGCGGCACGGACCTCGTCCTCGCGGTTGTCCTGGTCGTCGTAGAGCCAGCCTCGGGCGTGGAGCGCCTGGGCGATCGCCTTGGCGGCGGTGAGCTGGATCGCGTGGGTGTCGCGGATACGCCGAGCGGCGCGGGTGATGTTTGAGGTGCGGGTCATGGGACCGGTCACCACCTTTCCGTTGGTGCGACCGACCGCCCTCGGCCGCCGGAAGGCGTGTCGAAGTCGACCGATCCCCCTGAGACCTTCAACCAGCTCTGTGTCCGGGGCCGACGCCGGGCGGGGCGTGGGTCATTCTCCGGTGACTGGGCGCCGCGGTCAGGCGCAATCGCCACAGTAGGAGTTCGGACGCCGTGCGTCCACTTAGCGGGCGCACCCCAAGGGGAGCGTCAGTAGCCGCGCCGCTCGACCGGAGGGTGGTACGGACAGCCGTGGTCCCCGACGCGGCGGCGGCACGGCTGACCGTCGGCCGCGCGGGGTGCACCGCAGCGTCCGGCCTCGCCTGCCGCCGAAGAGGGTGCGCCGGTGTCGGCCGCGTCCGTGGGTCGCGGCGGAGCCGCGCCGTCGGCGGGCGCCCGGGCGGGCCAGCGCTGTGCCAGCGCTGCGTCGAGGTTCTCGCGCATCTCCGCGAGCTCGTCGGGCACGTCGGTGTCGGCGATCGCCTCCCGGGTCCGCTCGACCGTCTCCTCGACGGTCCGGCGCGCCAGCTCGGCCGGCATACCCCAGGACTGGGCCTCGGCGACCAGGTCGTCGGTGTCCACGGAACCGATGCGGGTCTGTCCGTTGATCACGTGGCCGGTGCTGCGGTAGATCGGGTTCATGTACATCACCGGCGCCACGTCGTACAGCGGCGCCAACGACACCTCGCCGTGCTCGCCGATCAGCACCGAATAGTTCTTCGAGTGGGCGTCCCCGTTCCCGACGACGACGTTGTAGGTCACCGCCGAAAGCAGCGAGGAGCGCAGCGCCATCGGGTCCTCAGCCTGTCCTGCCGCGGCTGCGACTACGCGCGAGAGCCGCGACCCGCTGGCGCGGGCCTCAGCTTCCGCTTCGTACTTGTCGTCGACGCCCAGCCCCAGGGCTTGGCAGAAGTCCTCCTGATGGATCCGCGCACCGGCCGCGTCCCGGTCGTAGCGCTCGAGCACGATCGCCCGCCGGCCGTCGAACTGCTCGAGCCGCGAGCGCGCAGCTGGAAGCCCGGCCCGGGAGGCCACGCGCAGCGCCCAGTCTTCCGCGACAACCAGATTCGGGAGCGCACCGTGCAGCGGTTCCGGCTTGATGATGTGCGTCGACGCCGCTCCGCCCTCGGGCAGGCCCCATCGGCCGCCCCCGAGGTCGGTCACCAGCACCTTGTCCTGCACACCGGCCAGCGACGCCTGCATCACCGCCCCCTCGGGCAGGTGGAAGGTCGGCAGGTCCGCGACCATCTGCGACAGCTGCCTCGGCGTGAGCTCGCGTACCCGCGGCCGGGGCCGCGGTGCGTCGGCTCGCAGGAACTGCACCGCGCCGGCGCAGTCGCCACCGACGGACGCCAGCAACGGCATCAGATCGTGCGGGGAGACCCGCTGCGTTCGTGCGAGCTGCGTGCGCAGATTGCCCTCCGGGAGCAACCCGTCGAGGAAGTGCCGCACCGGCAGCCGGCCGCCGGCGGTGTCGCGGTAGGCGCGCGAGGACACCGGTAGCGCGAGCGAGAGGATTCGCCGGCCCGCGCCGTATGTGTCCAGTGCCTCGTCGCTGAATTTGAGCTGGTAGTGGACCGAGCTGCGCGCGGACACGCGCGCCAGTCGGCGACCGTAGAGCCAGACATCCAGCGGCTCCGCCCCGTGCCTACTCATCGGCGGACGCTACTTCGATCCGCGCGAACTTCGGGACCACGGCGAGGGCGGCGCCGCATTCGGCCAGTGCCCTCACCGCGGTGTCGACCGACACCGGGCCTCCGCGCTCGAGCCTGGAGATCGTCATCCGGCTGACACCGAGGCGCTCGGCGAGGTCGGCTTGCTGCAGCTGCCGCGCCAGGCGGGCACTGCGGACCGCCTGGCCGAGCGCGCCGGCGTCTACCGCCCAGGACCACTGGTGATTCATTTAGCGATCATACATCCCCATCGCCGCGGTGCTACTTATAACGATCATTCGCTTGTCAACGTCGAGTATGCAAGGCATACTCGAATGATCGGAGCGCCGACACGGCACTCCTGACCACCGATCCAGGAGGCCGACATGAGCACCATCACCACCGAGAACCTCACGACCGCCGCCGCCGTGTTCGCCAACATCACGCAGTTCGAGTCGGCAGAGTGGACCGAGGAGACCTCGGTGTGGGACTGCGACACCGCCCGCTACTGCGGCCGCGAGACCAGCACCGACTGGGGCATGGTCATGTGGACCATCGCCAACTTCGGCGCCGGCCACATCGAGCGCTACGCCCTCACCGGCCACCTCGAGACCACCCCGGAGTACTCGCGCCTGACCGTGATCATCAGCGGCTCCGACGTCGAGGACACCACCTACACCTTCACCGCCTACGCCGCCGCGTAGGCGGTGTTGTCTCGCGCGGCTGACACCTCCGACTCACCCCTCGCCGGGCCAACAAGGGAGCAGGAAGATGATCAAGTTGCAGTTCGAGCAGCGGACCAATGGCCTGTGGGTCGCCGAACTCGACGGCGGCACGTCCTACCGGATCGAGATGCACCCCGGGCCGCTCAGGCCCGACTACGACCTGAGGTTCGTTGAGCGGCGACCGGACAGCTGGGCCCGAGGTGGGTGGAGTCCACGCTACGTCCGGGTATCGACGCATCGCTCTTTGGAGCGGGCGATCGAGCGAGCCAACCGCCACCACCGCAATCGAGCCAAGGGCGCGTAACCGGAGCCACGACCTGGCACTATTCGCCGCTCTGCAAGATTTTCCGCAAGATTTGCAACCGATTCCGTGGAAGGCCCACCCGCTCCGGGGCGCCCTCCGCAGCGTCATCTCGACGAGGAAGCGAGGTCCCACCATGAACGACGACTCCGACCGCCGCAGCCGCATCGTGCGGGCGCGCGCCAGCAAACGCAGGGCTCGTCTCGCCCTGACGGGCATGCTGCTCGTGTTCGTGGGCCTGGCGGTCATCCTGGCCATCGAGGGCCTCTGGGCCGGCGCCGGGATCGCTGGCGCCGCCGGTGCGCTGTTCGCCTGGTTCGGCATCCACTTCGACCGCCGGGTCATCTATCGCGACCGGCACGGCAACCCGCTGACCGGCGTCGACGCCGACCGCTTGGCCCAGCACAAGCTCGCCGTGTTCGAGCGGGAAGCGCGCCGGCTCAACCGCCGCGGCTAAGCCGGGTCAACCTCAGATCCCAGGCCCCGCCGGATCAGCCCTCGTCCTCCCCGGTCGGTGATTGTGTATCGAGACCATCGGTGAGGACACCCACCCGGGCGTGCCGATCTCGCAGGAAGGCCTCATCCGCCTCGCAGAGCACCTTGCGCCCGCGCATCGCGAGCAGCCTCGTCGCGTCGGCGCCCGGATCGTCGCTCAGCATCTCGCCGATCATCGTGTCCGGGTGATCCGCTGCGAACCGGTACACGCGAGCGACCGCCGATGCACAGGAGGTGATCAATTGCGTTGTTCGCCTGACACATTCCTCTGTCGTCGTCGACTCGATCATCGCCTTCGTCTGTTCCATCTCCTCCCGGTACTCCTCGGAGATGACCTTCGACTCGAGGCGCTGGTCGATGACCTTCTTGATGCCGGGGTTGTCCAGCCACTCGTACGCGGTACCTCGGCGGATGTCATCGAGGGTTGCCAGGTGCGCCAGCTGAAGCCGTGCCACTTTCAGGTACGTCGGCATCAGCGAGGCGAGATCCCGAGCGCCTACGACGAGGAGATCCAGGTCGATCTGGGTCCGCTCGATGACCACCTGGGCCTCCTTGACCGCGGCTTCGGACGGCTGGTCCGAGCCGACCGCCGGCCTGGCGGCGTCGGCTCGCAACGCGCTCCGCGAAGCTTCGGTGGCGACCTCCGCCTTCGCCACCAGCTCCGCCTGAGCATCAGCGCTCAACGCCGAACCGCGGATCGCCTCCACGCGTCCGTCCAGAGCGTGATCGAGGAGGAAGACGCCGCCCTTGACGCGCCCAGCGACCGCCTCTGCCGACAGCACCTCGCCCTCCGTCGTCGGCGCCAGCATCCCCTCCATCGTCGGCGGCTTCCACTCCAGCGCGACCCCGGCCGTGTATGCCTCGAGCACGACGTCGGCGATCGTTTCCGGCAGGCCCGCAGCCGCGTTTGCCGCCGCCGCGGCGTTCGCCGCGTCCTGCATCGTCGGGTGCACCTCACCGATGTAGGGCACCATCTTGTTGGTCGGATCAGCGGGAACAAGAACCGTCGCCGCCAAGTCCGCAGCGTCCGGGCCGAGGGCCACCGGCACCCACACCTGATACGGAAGTCCGTT
This sequence comes from Tsukamurella hominis, assembly GCF_965137015.1. Taxonomy (NCBI): domain Bacteria; kingdom Bacillati; phylum Actinomycetota; class Actinomycetes; order Mycobacteriales; family Tsukamurellaceae; genus Tsukamurella; species Tsukamurella hominis. Next base: position 99,117 of record NZ_CBCRZG010000014.1, read on the forward strand.
CACCTGCAGCGGTCGGCTGAGCACCTCGGGAACGGACCACCACCGGTCCATCATTTCGTTGACCAGATCGGCGCTGCCGCCGCATCGGGCGATGAGTCCGAGCAGGGGGTGCGATGCCACCTCGACGTCTCGTGGGGCCCCTTTCGGTCGCACCCGCAGGAACACCAGCTCCTCGCGCCAGTCCTTGATCGCGCGTAGAGCAACGCCCGGCCCCACCGTGCGTGCAGCGTTCGTAGCCGTCGTCAAGATCGCGCTCCCCTCATCGGGTGATTGGTGCTGTCTTGGTGCACGTCCGCCTGCCCCAGCACGGTGTCGTTCGCGCGGACCGCCCCCAGGGCTTGGCGACGGCCTTCTCCGCCCACCATAGGTCGCCTGCCCGGTTGCCGTTCCGCCCACCACACCAGCCCGTGAGCGATGCGGCGGCCCGCGTGGCGTACGTCAGATCGGCCGGGCCGCAGGTGGTCGGTGCTCACCGCGGGTCGTCGAAGAGCTGCAGCACTCGCAGCAGACGTGTTCCGATGTCGCCGCCGGCGGGGACGCGAGCGGTCTCCTTGTCGTCGATCGTCTCGCGCGCGGTCTCGATCGCGCCGCGGGTGGTGAAGGCGATCTCGATCCGCCGTCCGAGCACACCGCGTCCGTGGAGGTAGTCGTCGCAATGCTTTTCGTCGCCGAACACCAGAAGCCTGCCGTCCAGGGCGGGTCCGCTGTCGTAGCAGGGCGTCATGCCGTGGGTCTTGGCGATCGCGGTGATCGCGTCCATGAAGTCGACGGCGTGGGTGGTGGTCGTAGTCATCGTTTCCCCTTGGCGCTAGCCGTTTTTGGTCGCAGTGGTACTTCGCGGAAGTCTCGCATTCGAGTATGCCTTGCATACTCGACGCGGTCAAGGGCTTCTCTTCGAGTATGCAAGGCATGTACGATCCCCTACGTGGCGTCCAACAAGGCCGCGCGAGATCGCGCGCAGAACCTGATCCCCGGCGGCAAGCCGATGGGCGGGCCCGGAGCAGACACGTCGCCGAACATGACCGTGCGCCTCCCGGTTAAGACCCGCCAACGCCTCGACGCGCTCGCCGCAGCATCCGGCATGAGGACCTCCAAGTACGTTCGCGGGATCATCGACCAGCACCTCTCGGACCACCCGGAGCAGTAGCCCCGGGAGCGGCCGCCGCGGCGCCCCGACGTTCCGAGCCGCCCGGTCAACCAAGGCAGGTCGGGGACACCCTCGCTGCAGGCGCAGCCATGAGCAAATAGCTCACTCACCAGGCGTGCGACGAGGGCAGCGCGTATCCAAACCCCTACGAGTCACGGACTCCATATACCTTCCCCTGCATGTAGTTCCGGCTACATGCAGGCGTGGTTCAGACCCCAGCGACGCCTGTCGCCCCTGGCCAGTCAGCGCCAAGAGGCACACACGCGAAACGCACCGAGAGGTTGAAACCGATGAAGCTCCGCACCCGCACCACCATCACCGTCACGACCGCATTCGCCGCGCTCTCGATCACCTTGGGCGCCGGCACCGCGACCGCCGACACCGTCAACTGGGACGCCGTCGCGGCCTGCGAGAGCGGCGGAAACTGGTCCACGAACACGGGCAACGGCTACTACGGCGGCCTGCAGTTCCTCCCCTCCACGTGGCGCTCCCACGGCGGCCAGGGCCTCCCCCATCAGGCCTCCCGCGCCGAGCAGATCCGCGTCGCCGAGCGGGTCCTCAAGTCGCAAGGCATCGGCGCCTGGCCGGTTTGCGGCCGCCGGGGCTGACCCTCAGCCCTACCTCTCCCAGCAGGAGCCCGAATTCAGCTGAGCAGTCAGGCCCGATCCACCGCACCATCGTCATCGGCGGCATGGATTCGCGCCAGCTCTTCCCGCGCCCGGTCCATCCGATCCATGAACAGCGCGTCCGCGCCGGTCCGGTAGAACCCGACCTCCGCACCGTCGATCCGGTATTCGAATCCCATCGACCGCAAGCAGTTTCGCTCCACGCCAGCGAGCCGATCCACCGCCGCGGTCAACGCGGTCGCGCTCATCGGTTCCAGCGCATCCGGCACCGCCAGATACGCAGCCAGCCGGGCTTCCCACGTCGGAGCGATGTAGTCGTCCCAGTCCGCCCGATGCTCGGCCGGCAGGTCCTCGACCCCGCCCGGAAGCTCTCCGCTATTGACCGCGGCCGCGAGGTAGGCGAGCTTGACCGACGACCAGTTCTGCGCGCTCAGGATCGCCGCCGCGAACGCGACGGGATCATTCCCGCCCTCCGGCGTCACCACCGCCTCGCAGACATCCAGGTTCAGATGTGCCGCTGTGTCGCCGGCGTCCTCTGCCGATACCCCGGGATCGGGGCCGAGGCCGCGCCGGCACACCGCGGCCTCGGCCCGGTACTCGTCGAGCGACGCCGCGGCGAGAGCCCGCAGCGCCGGCTCCCCGAACTCAGGCGCCATGCTGACCCCCGCGGGCACCTCACCGCGCTCATTGATCAGCACGTGCCCCGTTTCGTGCGCCAGCAGCCTCTCGAACCGCGCCGCGCGCATCGTGTCCGCGACAGCGGCGTTCACCACGATCAGGTGCGACCCATCAGCGAGGTGGAGCGTCTTCGCGGCCACCACACCGGTGGCGCCCCGGGCGGTGTCGTACCCGCGGTCTCCGCTCACGCGCTGCACGTCCTCGACGAAGTTGTCCGTCACGAGAACCTTGGTGCCCGCCGGGCACTCCATCGCCTTGAGGCCTCGCCGCATCGCCCTGATGTACTTCGGGCCGAGCCCGGCGGCATCGTCGATTGCCGGCCCGCTCACGAGGCCGCCTCATCGTTCTCGGCGGTAGGCCGCGGCGCCTCGAGGACCAGCTCGGCGCCCGACGAGGGGGCGAGGGTCTGGTTCATCGCGTTGACGTAGCGGCGCAGCTGCGCTCGCAGCGCGTCGAGCTCGGCGACCCTGGCCTTCATCGCATCCATGTCGAGCGCCGCGACGCCCAGCTTCGCGTTGAGCTGTGACATCGTGTCGTCGAAACCGGCAAGCTCCTCGAGCTGCCGCATCTGCTCGAGCTCCTCCTCGACGTGGACCAGCCGCCGGCGGTAGACCCACATGGCTGCAACCCGCTGCACGAGCGCCTGCTGGTGCACCGAGTCGAGCCATTGAAGGTTCTGCTCCACCGCGTCCCGTGCCGGCCCGGCACTCCCCTCGTATTCCTTCTCCGCCTTGAGGAAGCCCTGCCGGACGACCCCGACCTCCCGGGCATCGTCGGCGATGGCCTGTGCCGCCGCGCGCGGCGAGTACGACGCCCGCTGCAGCTCGAGCCAGTCGCTCTTCCACGCGGGCGAGTCCTCGATCTGCTGCGCGAGGTCTTCCGCCATCCGGGCGATCAGGATCTCGGTGGAATCTGCCGGCAACTCGACCGTCGCCGCGACGATCGCCGCGCGGTCCTCGCTCGTCAGCGCGTACTTGGCCAGCGTGGGCCGATCCGCCCGCTCCGGCAGAGCGCCGAGCCACGCCGTCACCAGGACCGCTACCGCTGCGACCGCGACGCCGACACCGGCCGCGATCGCCAGCGGCAGGAAGATCGCCGCGATGACCGCGCCGAGGCCTCCGGCGCCGAGCACCACCGAGACGAGCTTCGCGTTCCCGACCCTGCCGAGCCCCTTGTCCAGGGACGCCTCGGGCATGGCGAAGCGGCGGGTCGGCGGTGGGTTCCCGTGCGGAGCGCCGACCACCACGTCCCCCGCACCGGCCCACACGCGTTCGGTGTACCCGCCGGCGGCGAGGTTGTCGATCGTCGCGCGGATCTCCGCAGAGAGCCTCTCGGTCTGCAACACCTTCACCGGCCGGTGCGCGCCGTACCCGCTGACGTTAAAGCTCCCGGGCGTCTTGGCAAGCCACGGCACCGCGTCGACGTCAAACTCGTCGTCCTCCTGGTTGAGCACCCGGGTGATCCGCTCGACCGCGGCCAGGTCCGGCCGAGGAGGCGACGACGCCGGTCGGGCACTACGCGCGATCACGCGCTCAACCGCGGCCAGGGCCGCCACCTGGTCGTCGTCTGCCAGCTCGTCGAACGCCGGCTGCCGAAGCTCGTTCATGTTCTCCCCGTTCACCGTGCGATCAACTCCCCGTGGACAGCGCCGACCAGCGGGCCCGTGTTCTTCACCCTGTCGGATCGTCGAACACACCAACGATCCGTCTTCCTCGGCGTCCGTCGCGCGTCTCGCCTCCCCGAGCCAGCACCACGCTGCTCCGTCAACTGGGGATACGCAAGCAAGTGCGTCGAGGTGCATGTGTCGAGCGACGACGCTTCCCGCGTGATGCCCGCGCGGTCCTGTTCAAGTATCACGCCGCCGTCGCTCGACTGTTCGATACTAGCGCGAGTTCGCTTCGAACGCCTCCCCCTGGCCGGTACGCACGGAAGGCCTGGAGCATCACACTCCAGGCCTTCTCGCTCGTGCGACCGACCGGGAACATCACCGCTCGGGAACGTCCGCGCCCAGGCGAGCACGCGCACGCCGACGAGGCTACCGCGCTCCGCGCCGAAGGCCATCGCTCATCAGTCCCTTCCGGTGTGCTGCCGCCGCGCCCTGGCGGCCGCCGCGATCAGCGCCCAGCCGAGCGCTTCAGCCTGATCCGGGGTCGCGACGGCGCCGCGATCGCGATCCACGACTTCACCGGCCGCCACGTACACCCCCGGTCCATCGTCATCGCCGGCAACAACTTCCACGACGGCAGCGCCGTCCGCCCAGCCCGAGTCGGTGTCGAGCGGGTACGTCGACACCTCCTGGGAAACCCGCTTCTCAAGGGCGGCGACCGCTTCCTCGACTTGCTCACGGTCCCAGTCGTTGGACTTCCACCATTCGGCGGCCTGCCATACCTCGCGGCACGGGTCGATGGCCGCCTCGACACCACGATCAGCCGCCTCCAGCAGCACCATCAGCTCGCGGGTCCGAGTTGCCGCGGCACTCCCGGGGAACTCCTTCTCGAGCAGCTCGGCCATCATCTCGAACGCCCCTCGCTCATCCCACAGCAATGCCACAGCCGTTCGGGTGTAGAGGTAGTTGAAGCTTCCTCCGCTCATCCGCGCGTCCTTTCCCCTCAGGCCTTTTCGTGTTCAGTACCGAAGCCGCATCGCCACGGTCTCGCCGCGCCACTGCGCGACCGCGATCGACTCCAGACCGGGCACGAGCGCGAGCTCGAGCCGCGACGGCGGGTCCGGGGTGTAGTAGCTTCGCGCGACCGCCACGGACTTCGGCCGCACCGTGAGCACCGTACGGTCCTTGCCGGTTGCCAGCGCCGCCAGCAGGGCCGCAGCCGCGGCAACGTCAGGACCGAACGCGACCGACTCGACCGTCTTCAACTCAGAGATCGTCGTGACGGCGGACTCGCCGAGCACCAGCCGCCCTTCACTGTCGACCTCGCCCACCGCATCGAGAATCGAATCCAGGAAGGGCCGCAGTAGGTCCTGCAGCTCATGCTGAGCAGCAAACAGGGCGACGTCTCCAGCCACGCCCATGCCGAACGCGCCGTCCTTGGAGAGCTCGACCGCGATGTCCTTGGCGGCGAATAGGGCGGCGAGAGGCCCCTCGGTCCAGGGTCTCTGTGATCCAATCGGAGTCCGCCTGGCGATCGCGTAGAGCATCAGCGCCGCCCAGCTGCTCCTACTCGGCTTCCCCTCGGTCAGCGTCGCCAGCATCTGCTGGACGCGCGGTAGCGGCTTGCCCGGCAGATCTTCGAGCGGGTCGATCGCGATGACGTCCTGGTCCCGGTTGTAGCCGCTGGAGCGGAAGCGCGCCCGCGGCGGCGAGACATGCGCCCGAGTGATCGGCGCCGGGGCCCCGCTCTGCTCCGCGAAGACCTGGTCGGCGCCTTCCAGCAACTGCTCCACGAGCAGGTCCCATGTGCGGACATGGTCGCCTGTCAGCGCCGGCTCGTCGTCCGCCAGTCGCAGCTCCGTCACCTCGATCCGCTGCGAGCTGAACTTGCCCATCGCTGTGTTGATGACGATCGCAGTCGGTGTCAGCTCGATCAGCTGCTCCGGGGGAGCCTCGTCGAGCAGCACGCGCGAGATGGGCAGCAGAGCGGAGGCGATGCGCGTCGCGCCGAGATTCCCGAAGGCCGTGGCGTACTTCTCCACCATCGACGGGGAGAGCAGGCCGCCCCGGCCGCCCTGTTCGACGCGGCTCTGCTCGCTCACCGACGGGCCGCCGGCGCGGTGGATCTGGGGCTGAGACTTGCCCATGCCGTCGCGCAGCGCGCCGATGGCGGGGCCCAGATCGTGATACTCATCCATGAATCCGAATGTATCAGAAGGCGCCTTCGAATTGCTTCTGATTTCGAGAGAGTGATGCCGCCCAGTCCCATTGGAAACGGTCGCCGACCCGGGCGTGACGCTCGTCGGGTCGGCGACCGCGGCTTCAGATGACCGTGACGCCATGCTCGGCGGCGAGAGCCTTGCCGGCGTCCGTGAAGTCGATCCACACTTCACCATCCCACCGGAAGGTCGTGATCAGCCCCGCTCGCTTGAGCTGGGTGAGGTTGCCGCGCTCCTCTTTCGATCCGCCGACGTTGCCGCCGACGAGAGGGGTGCCGGACCAATTCCCGGCGTCGCGGGCGTAGTCGAGGAACAGCTCCAGGGAAGTGGCGGTGATGGCGGGCGCGTTCGTGGTCATGCTTCGAGTATGCCTTGCATACTCGATAGCCCTCAAGGCTTCCAGATCGAGTATGCAAGGCATACTCGAAACCGCCTTGCCGCTAACCGAGGCGCGCCCCGGTGCCGACCGCGCGGCATCCCCACAGCCCGCCTCCGGCCCGCCTGACGATCGGCCGGACCTGCCGGCGCCACGGGATACGATCCGCGCGTGACCACCCCACCAACGCCCCGATCCGCCCTCACGCCCCAGGTGATGCTCGCGATGGCCATGCACTCGCAGCCGGGCGTCCACGCATTGCTGCTCGGCTCGGGCGTCTCCACCGGCGCGGGGATCCCGACAGGATGGGGCGTGGTCAAGAGCCTCGCCCAGAAGATCGCCATCGCAGACGATCCGCACGACACGGCCGCGCACGCCCTGGCGAGGGACAACCCCGAGCAGTGGGCGGCCGGGCGGGGCATCACGCTCGACTACTCCGCGCTCCTCGACCAGCTGGCGCCGCATGCACCCGGCCGGCACGGACTCCTCAAGGAGTACTTCGTCCCCACCGACGACGACCGCGACCGCGAGCAGAAGACGCCCAGCCCGGCGCACAGGGCGATCGCCGAACTGGTCAAGCACGGGTATGTGCGGGTCATCGTGACCACGAACTTCGACCAGCTGATGGAACGGGCTCTCACCGAGTCCGGCGTCGAGTTCCAACTCATCAGCCGCCCGGAGATGGTCGCCGGCAGTTCCCCGTTGACGCATGCCAATGCGACGGTGATCAAGCTGCACGGCGACTACCAGGATCTCGACTCCCGCAACACCGTCGCTGAGCTCACCGACTACCCGCCGGAGTGGAATCAGCTCCTGGCGGAGATCTTCCGCGACTACGGGCTGCTGATCTCCGGGTGGTCCGCCGACTGGGACAAGGCCCTGGTGCGTGCACTCGAGACCGCACCGGTGCGCTACCAGCTCTACTGGGACAGCCGGTCCTCGAAAGGAACGGTCGCGGCGCAGCTCCTGGCGCAGCGCCGCGGCACGACGGTCCCGGCGGCGGACGCGAATACGTTGTTCGAGGAGCTGCTCGCCAGCGTCCAGGCCTTGGAGACGCTGGCGCAGCCGCCACTGACGACGGCGATGGCGATCGCCCGGCTCAAGCGGGCGCTACCGGATCCAGTGCGGCGCATCGAACTGCATGACCTCGTGATGGCCTCCGTCGACGAGGTGATCGCCGCGATCCGCGACATCCCGGTCACGACCTCGCCGGCGAACGATGTCCTCGACCTCGAGATCACCCGGCTGACCGCGGAGACGATGCCCCTGCTGCACCTGCTGGTCGAGGGTATCTATCACGACGTCGACGGGACCCACTCTGAGCTCTGGTGCGACGTGCTGGCCCGGCTGATGAGCGCCTACCGCCACGGCGGATTCGAGAGGTGGGCGGATCTTCAGCACTACCCGGCGCTGCTGGCGCTGCGCGCAATGGGGATCGTCGCCGTGCACCGGGGGCGTCCCGGCGTCCTGATCGACCTGCTCACCGTTCCCCGTTGGCGCGGCGACCCTGGCGCGCGTCCGCTGACCCTCCCGGCGTGGGTGCTACATCTGCAGGGACCGCTCGGAGACTGGGTCAACGATCTGCCGCGCTGGAACAACGGCGGCGGACGGATGTTCTATCCCGAGAGTCGGCTCCTCACCGACGCGCTCCGGCCGCTCTTCGGCGGCTCCACCATGGAGATGACCTACGACAACCTCAGCGCGGACGTCGAGTACATCACGGGCCTGGTGCAGAAGTATCGCCCTCAGCCGGGTTCGTTCGGCGTCCAGTCCGGCTCGTTCATCGGCGAGCTGAGCTGGAGTCGGGACGGCCGCGAGGACTTGTACGCCGAGGTCCGGTTCCGCGAGCTGCTCGCCGGCCGCGGCGCGGCCACCCTGAAGCCCTTGATCGAAGGGCAGAGCTGGGACGCGCTCCTCAACGACTATCGCGAGGATCTCAAGCAGTACCGGAGGCGACGCGGATGAATACCCTCGCGCTCTGGATCGAGGCTGCACTGGCCGCGGCGACGCCGATGATCGTCGTCGGCTGGGCGGGCTGGTCGACCCGCACCGAGCTGCTGGTGCTTCGCAGTGAGACCTTCGCGACCGCCACCGTTGGCGCCTTCGTCGTCGGCGCGCTCAGCATCCTCGTCGGCGCCGCGGCGACACCGGCGGTGCCACTGCACTGGTTCGTCGGCTACCACGTGCTGTTCATCGTCGCGGCGGCCCTTGCGTGGGCGATCTGCGAGATCCGGATCCGCCGCGCCTTCCCGCCACGACCGCTGTACCAGGTCACCTTCGACGCCACCGGCACCGCGGTGGCCACGGAGGTCCGCGGCACGGCGATCGACGCCGTGCTGAGCCGGACCCTTGTGCCCCTGCTCGCCGTTGCCGCCGCGGCGACGTTCGTGCTCTGCTACGCGATCGGCACCTGAGACCCCCGTCCACCGCTTCTGCCCGCAGCTGCTCCCGAGGAAGGACCTGATCGATGGCAACCAGCACTGACGGCGCCGACGAGCTGCTCAAGCTCTCCGAGGCGTCGAAGCTGTCGGGCATCCCAATGGACCTGATCAAGATGCTCGCCGACGACGGCCTCCTCGACGGGGTCGAGCGAGGCCGTGCCGGACACCTCTACGTCCGCCGCGACAAGGTCCCCACCTGGACGCACTGCGTGGCCCTGATCGCCGGTCGCCGCGACCGCCTCCTGCAGCACGCCGAGCAGCTCCTCGACCGCCTCGACCGCGAGCTCGAGGCGGTCCGCAACGACCTCGCCGAAGCCCGCGAATTCACCCATCAGCCCCTCGGCGTCGACCTGCTCGCACTCGGTGGCAGCGCGGACCGCGTGCTGCCCCTTCACGACGGCCAGCCGACTGCGGCGGCCATCCTGGGCCAGTTCGCGATGACCCGCTGGGAGATCGTCCGCTGGGACAACGCGCTCCGTGACGCCCGCATGGCCTCCCCTGACGGCGACGCCCCCGACCTCGCCGAGGCCGCACCGTGAACGTCCCCGACCCGCGCCATCCACCAAGTGCCGCAGCGACCGAGGCCGCGCGGCGGGTGCAGGCCGAGAACGCGCTGATCGAGACCTTCACCCGGCTCGCCGCCCATGGCGATCGTGAGCGCGACAGCTTCCGGCCGTCGCCGGTGATGGAGCGCCTCGCCCTGCAGGTCCTCGGCTGCTGGCAGCTCATGGTCGCCGAGGTCTCCTGGACCCGGTTCGAGCTCGCCGGCATCGACGGCGCCTGGGACCGCGGCGCGGGCATCCCCCGCGAGCTCGCACTCATCGCCAAGCAGATCGGCGTCCGGTGGCCCCACGAGGAGATCTCCGCCGCGATCGACCAGGCCGCGAAGATCCGCCACAAGGTGGCCCACATGCTCTACATCGTCAGCATCGATGGCACCACCCCGCACCAGGAGATGACCATCGCCCGCCTCGGCGACGGCACCGGGCAGCGCCGCTCGAGCACAGGCGCACCGGCAGAACTCGCCTGGCGTGACGAACGGTGGACCGAGCAGCAGCGCCACCACGACACGATCACCGAGCAGCAGATGCGCCACGCCCTCGCCGACATCGAGTGGGTCTGGCAGTCCGTGTGCTCGCTCGGTCGCGTCCGACAGCTCATCGCCATGACGGCGCACGAGCCCGACGGGCTCACCGTCGACCTCACCCGCTGGGTCGTCCCGTTCGCGCAGCCCAGTTGGTTCAGCGACCCCAGCAACCCCACCCTCGGCGACCTGCGCACCCCTACCAAGCCCAGCACACCCGACGACGACTCGACGAGCAGCAGCTAACCCGCGCGCCCAGCACGCACCCGCGATCGACCGCCAGGCCCGACCGCCCGCGCCTCGGTCGTCATCCTGCGTTCGCGCGATGGGTCCACGGCATCAGCGGCGCCGTGGCCGGCAGGTACAGCGGGTGCCGCGGCGCACCGGCCTTGGTCGTTCCCAGGCACAGCAGGTCCTTGCGGCCGAGCAGGGCCACCCCGGCGCGTACGCGGTCGGACCGCGCGTTGGCGCCCCAGGCCACGATGATCGGCCCGACGGTGCGAACCGCAACTTCGGCGGCGGCAACGAGGTGCCGGTCGTTGTCCGGGCCGACGGGGTCCTCGGCCGACCACAGCTCACCGGGATCCGTCGCGCGCAGGGCGTACAGGTTCACGATCCGCAGTTCGGTCGCGCCGCAGCGGCGCGCGAAGCCGATGCATCGCTTCACGGTCGGGTCGTCGTGCTCCGCGTCGGCGGTCGACGGGTTGAGTGCGACGATCACGCACACCGGGCCGGGCTCGGCGGCCCAGCGGCGCGTGAGCACGTACCGGTACCTGCCGCATGGCGAGAGCACCGCGGACCGAGGGGTGAATTGCGGGTCGAACAGTGCAGGTTCCGCGCTGCTCATCGTCGTCGCCTCCCACGCCTTCCCCGGTGCCGTTGTGCTGTGCGGTGTTTCGCGAGCCGCCTACTGAACGTCGAGCGTCCGTCCCGCTGGCAGCGCGCGCGAGAAGTACACCCGGAACACCGTCGGCTCGTCGTCGACGTTCATGAACATCTCCACCGGCGCCAGCGCGGCCGACGACCCGTGGGCGAGCTGTTCACGCAGCCGGTTCGCCTGCCACAGGCTCAGCTCGGCGGCCAGGAAGCCGACGTCGGCGACTCCCACGCTCAGGTAGCCGGTGGGGGCGTGCACGTCACCCCGCCACCACGACCCCTTGATGGAGAACTCCACCTCGGCGCCATCGGTAGCAGGCACGGTCGTCGTGTCGCGCCGCCATCGCCCACCGACCTCTTCGGCCAGGGCCTTCGAAAGCTCGTCCGCGGCGGCGTCGTCGAGAACGACCCCCAGCCCGGCGGTCTGCCATTCCTCGAGACGCGCCGCCAGCGCCGTCTGGCGGCGCACCACGGCAGCACGGTCCCCGCCCGGCTCTCCACTGTTGGCCATGATGGTCTCCCTCTGCGCCGCATTCAGCTCACGCAGAGCCGACTCGCTGAGAGGGTCGAGTGAGCATGCGGGCGGCGGCAAGGTCGTCACGCTCTCCGAGTTGACGATCGCGTCGGTCACGCCGGGGGCGAGCATCGCGTTCATCAGCAGCGAGTATCCATCGACACCGCCGCGGGGTGCCCTGTGGGAATCGTGGTCGCTCATCGTCTGTTCCTTCCCCTCGTCTTGCATCTTCGGATTGTGCCTGTTCGCGCGGTCGGTCATCGGCTACTCGGTGGATCACTCGATCACCGTCAGCTCCTCGGCGCGGTACCAGCACGCCTGCGGGTTCGGCAGCCGCTTCGCTGCATCCGGGTGGTCGGCATCGACTGCTGGGATGAACCTGTCTTCGTAGCGCGCGTTCGGGTGCGTGCCCTTCCGTGCGATCTGGTCGACGCGGTAGACCTTCTGTCCCTTGCCGATCCGTACCAGGCTTCCGTGCCGGATCGCGGTGGACTTCTGCTCGTTCACCTTGTTCTCCTTGCTCATTCGATCGCGTCGGGACGGCGGTTTGCGGTCAGGCGGGAGTGGTTGCGGCGCGGCGGGCGGCGTACCGGCCTCGGCCGACTCGGTCGGCGTGGGTCTGGCAGACCTTGCGGACCTGCTCGCGCCAGAAGGGGTTCCGCGTCGGCCGGCGGTCGACCACGTGCTCGTAGATCTGCGCGAGCGAGGCTTCGCCGCCGTGCTCGTCGAGCGCGGACCGTACGACCGCAGGCCATGTCATCGGCCCCTCGTCGAGATCCTCGCGCACTGCCTTCGGCAGCTCCTGCAGGTAGGCCAGCTCGTGGAAGAGTGAGAATCCGACCATGACCCGTCGCTCGTCCTTGCGGAAGGTCGCGAACACTAGCGGGTGCTTGAGCCCGGCGTAGAGGTTGCGGGGCAGGATCTGCTGGCTCATCGACCACCTCGCGCTGTAGCGGACCACTCTGCGCGCGGTCTGGAAGAAGAACGCCGGCAGGACGAACATCACCCGCCCGTCGTCGACCATCTCGGCGTGCATGCGGTCGAGGATCGTCTCGATCAACTTGGTCTCGAACGGGGGGTTGCCCAGGACCACCGTGGGCCGACCGGGGATGTCGACCTCTCGGATGTCGCCGGTGATCACCCGGCGCCCGGTCAGCCGCCGCGCTCGCTCGGCCAGCCGCGGGTCGATCTCGACACCGACTGCGGGCACGTGTGCGGGCACCGCAGCCAAGAACCTCCCGGGTCCGCAGGTCGGCTCAAGCACGAGGTCCTCGGCGCCGAGGTCGGTGAGGTGTTCGCGCACCAGCGCCGCGGCGGCCCATGCTGGGGTCGGGTACTGGCCCAGCAGCGCAGCCGACGGCGCGGGGCGCTCCCCCGCGGTGTCGAACAGCTCGATCGTCATGGTCTTGGTCCTCGTGCTCACGTCGTGGTTCGGGGGTTCGGTCAGTAGAGCTTCTCGGCCTTGTCGAGGGCTCGCATGGCTCGCCAGCCGATGGTGATCTGGCCGCCGGTGACCTCGTAGTGCTTCGCGCACAGGGGCCGCTGCTCGTCCTTGAGCAGGTGGTCCTCGAACTGGGGCACGATCACGACGCCGTACCCGACCGCTGCGCGCAGGCAGTAGAAGCACGGGATCCGCTCGCCGTAGCCGTCGACGAGGAGTCGGGCGGCGCGGCGCTCGCTGTACCTGACTCCGTGCGCGGCGTCGGGGGTGGTCATCGCGGTGGCTCCTCAGGGGCACTGGGTAGAGGTTGTAGATACCCGTTAATGTACGCGAATAACCTGCCCCTGGCAAGAGGTTTTCGTGGGCGATTAACCGTGTCGCGAGGTCTACGCCGAGCGCCCCTCGGAGTTCTTCGGTTCGGGGATCCTGCGTCCGGGCTTGCACCCGGTGGCCGCATGCGCCAGTTCGACAACCTCCATCGGGTCGATCTCGGCCAGGCTGTACTGGCCGGTCGCGTAGTGCGCCCGCAGCTTCCCCCCGCGGTCTCGGTAGACCCTGATGAGCATCAGCGAATCCGTCGCCTTGACCACGTGCGCCAGGAACTCGTCGGGCTGGTCCTTCGCGTCGATCATGCCGTTCTCCTTCGAATCACGGGACTGAGGGTGGGGTTTCAAATGACCGAATATTATTGCTGGACAGCACGAGCGGGCGATATTATGCGCCCGTATGCAACATTCGCGGCGCACCGCCCTCCCTCCGGGGTGGCGGTCACGCGGGAGGCCCTGAAAGCTCTGCCGCCCACCTCTCGCTCTGGAAGAGCCTGGTCGGGGTGATCCATTCGAGGAACTGCTGCCAGCCCGGCACGGCCGCGACGAGACGTTCGTGCGCGGCCTGCGCGTCGATCCCCGCGGCCAGCTCGGCGCGCGGGATCGTCACCAACGCCTCCGGCGCGGGGTCGCCGATTCCCCAGATCAAGCCGGGAAACTTCGCCTGGAGCTTCTCCTCGAGGACGTCGTAGAGCAGGTACCCGAAGTCGGTGCCCGCAACATCGAAGGGCGGCCCCTCGTCGCCGGCGGAGGCCAACGCGATGGTCCACTGCTCGACGAGCTCGGCGTCGGTGAGCTGGCGGGCGCGTTCGCAGTCCGCCTCCGTCGCGACCTCTCCCGGGATGATCCAGTGCGCGCGCAGCTGCTCGGCGATTCCCACGAGCAGGCCGGGGATCTGGTTGATCATGTCGAGGGTCAGGAATCGGTCGTCGTCCTCGCCGCCGCCGGGGACCAGTGGCGGGCTGAGCAGGTCACCGAGGACGTGCTCGCTGTAGACGATGGCATCGTGGTCGGTTCCCTGGATCGCGCTGTCGGTGTCGAACGCGTTGTACACCGTCACGGCGTATCGGGTCGTTGTCGCGGTCATGATCTCACTCCTGGGTGCTCGGTGGCGGCGGCTATTGGACGGCGGTTCTGACGGTGCCGCTGGTGGTGTCCACGTACACGTCGGTGGTCGTGGTCGGCGGGTTGGTCCACCGGCGGATGTCGACGAGGATCGTTGCCTTCTGCGTGATGGACAGGCGCGTCTCGGTCGCGGATACCTGCGCGGTGAACACCGAGTACGTCGCGACCGGCGAGCGGTACGAGGCGACGACGCCGGCCGCGCCGCTCGGGTTCGCCTTGATCTGCTCGATCAGGGCGTTCAGGTCCCGCTCTCGCGCGGCCTTGTCGGCGGCGATCTGCTCGGCACTGAGCGGAAGCGTGATGCTGGTGGCGCCGAGGTCGCAGTCACCGTCGGTGACCTTGCTGTATTCGAACATCGTCCGCTGCTGGGAGGTGATGGCCACGCACCGGTAGTCGGCGGGCGCCTTCGTCGCGCCGAGACCGGCGCTGAACAGGTTGATCAGCACGTTGCCCGAGGCGCGGTCGGGGTAGACGACCACGGCCCACCGGCCGTCGGGCGCTTCCCGCACGGTGATCTCGGACCGCTCCTTCTCGTCCCGGCTCGCACCGCCGTCAGCGAGCCAGCGCTGCGCGAGGGTCAGGGCGTGCTTCTGGTCGGTCGCGGCGGTCGTCTCGAGCGCGCCGGCATCGGTGTCGGTGAAGGCCCGGTATCCCGCGTACCCGCCGATGCCGAGCAACGCCAGGACCACGATCACCAGCCCTGCGACGACCTGCTCGCCGTCGTTCACGACCGGAACCGTCCGGCTTGCGCGTGGGTGCGGACGTACCGCGGGCGTTCCCGGCTGGCGCGCACGATCTCGACGATGTCCTGGTGCGTGAGCTGCGGGACGTCGGCGATCGCCTCGAGCACGTAGTCGGCGGCGTACTCGGCGAGCTCCTGAGCGGTCTCCTCGTCGATCACGTACCCGCGCTGGCGGTCGTAGCCCGGCACGATCGCGCGGTCGTGGAGTGCTTCGACCAGCGCCACGCGCACCGCCTCCCTGATATCGGGCATTGCTGTTCTCCCTTCGTCTTAGCCCTCGTCGGGCTCGCCTTCGATGACGGTGACCGACACCCGGCCACCTTTCGGGATGACCGTGACGATGTCCGCGGGATGCAGCACCAGCTTCTGCCGGTCGAACCCAGAACCGACCTGCAGAATCACCCACGGCTTGATCACCGATTCGCTGACACCTTCCAGCGTCCCGACGACCAGCACCTGCTTGCGCACCGCGACGGTCTGCCCGACCTGCGTGGGCCCGATCGCACCAGCGACGCTCTCGTATGCACCCAGCTGGGGAACGAGTCTCAGGTGCCGGAACCCGAGCGCCGGTTCCGTGCTCACCGCGCCGCATCCCATCGGTCGCCGGACCCCGGGCATCCGCTGCAGATCCCCGTCCCGTCGTCGTAGACGGTGCGCCACGAGCACGGCCCTGTCAGGGTCTCGCACGCCGCGAAGTCGGTACAGCCGCATGCACGGCACACGCGCGGGTAGGCCCACTCGATCCGAGTGATCTCGCTGCTCGCGCTGACACCGCGGTGCGAGGCGATGAAGAACGCCACGAACTCGGGCGGCGTCATGCCGGGGAAGCCTTCTGCGACGACGTCGTCGGCGGTAATCGCGTCCAGGCGCTCGCGGCGCGTGGAGACGATCTCGACGGTGACGATCCGTTCCAGCGCCTCGCCGGCGCGGCGGCCGCGGACCTTCGGGCACAGCGTCACCAGGTCACCCGGCCGCAGTACCTGCCATCCGGCGCGGCGCGTCACCGTCTTCTGTTGGGCCCGCACCTGCTCGGTGGTCAGGGCCACGCTCATCAGCCTCGGCATCGCTCGCCCGCCCTTCTACCGCTTCCCGGGCCGGCGACGCCGGTGCAGTTCCGCGGCCACGCGCTCGAGGGCGGACCGGTTCCCCGCGATCATCGCCGCGCGACTGGCCCGCGGAATCCGGATCCACCACTGGACGTACTGCTCAGGCATGCTCCGGCTCCTCCCAGATCCAGGCGCCGTTCTCGTCCGGCGCACCATGCTGCTCGAGCTCGACGACGTGCACGGCGTCGAGCACCAGGCCGTATTCGTCGCTGGGGTAGTCGTCGGCGTCCCAGCGGCCGGTCTCGATGCGCGCATCGTCGATCGTGCCGGCGGCGGGCTGAAGTCGCTCGCACCAGTTCCTGGCGAGCCCGGCGTTCGGGAACGCGCGCTGCGCGAAGTCTTCGTCGCGACCGGCGAGGCCGGTGTTGCCTGTCGCCTCCTGGTCCGGCAGCGGGATCGAGATCCGCACGGTGGCCTGGACGGTGCGCTGCCCGACGAGCTTCCGCGTCTTGGTCGAGATGGTCACTTCGCACCTCCGTGTGGGGTGGCGGTGGCTCCGCCGGCGGCGATGATGTCCCACCCTTCGGCGGAAATGGCGGCCAGGACATGGATCGCCACGTCCTCGGGATGTTCGATGCCCTCGGTGTCGAGGCGCTCAGCGACCCGCCGCCGGGCCTCGAAGTAGGTCACGGGCGGACCGGTGATCAGCATCTGCGCCATGGTCACCGCTCTCCGCCGACAGCGGCGAGGGTCCGCCGAGCGGGGTCGGTGGCCTGCCAGATGACCGGGTCGCAGGTGCGGCAGTCGGTGGCGGTAAGCGTGAGCTCTGCCGCGGTGACCCACCAGGCCCAGGCCTGCTCGGTCGGGATGGAGTAGTCGCCGATGATGTCGCCGATGCCGTCGAGAACGTCCAGCGTGGCGGCGCTGGGCCGCCCGTCGGCGACGTCGATGTTCCCGGTGCGCACCGCCGCATCGACGACCGCGCTGACAGCCGCGAGTCCCTGCCCTTCGAGCTTGCCGCGGTAGTTCATGCCGCACCCGTGCGGGCACCACCGGAAGGCGCCGACGGTGATCGCTTCGGGGCTCACGGGGCGGATCATCGCTCGCCTCGCTGAGCCGGCTGGACTTCGAGGGCCGCCCGGCCGGCAGCGATCCGGGTCCCCGCGTCGCTGACGATCGCCGCGGGCTCGTACGGGATGCCGTCGATGTAGAGCACGGGCCACTCGCCGCTGGTGCTCGTCAGATCGACCCGGTAGTTGCCGCCGTCGAAGAGCAGCTGTCCGTCGTCGTCGACACCGTCGGGCTTGGGCAGCTGCACCAGGGCGTAGCCCTCGGCAAGGAGCGCCTGCGCGAGTGCGGCGGCGGTCAGCGTGCGGTCGCCGTCGAGGCCTTCGATCACTGCAGCCAGATCATCGACTTCGCTCATCGTGTGCGCCCCCTTCTACCGCTGCGTCGTCTTCAGCTCGATGTAGGGGCCGCGGGACGACAGGCTTTCCATCGAGTCCTGCGAGATCCACGCTGCGCGATCGGCTTCCGCGTAGCGCTCGTCGTGCCACATCCCGCGGTCGTCGTTCCAGGAGAAGGCTCCGTCGGGGTGGTGCGCGCGCCTCCAGACCCGGTCGCGGTGTTCGGGGAGCAGCTGGTCGACCACCGCGATGCCGCACTCGGCGAGGAGCTTGCGGGCGGTCGTCGCGTCGCGGCTTCCCGGGGGTGCGGCGCGGAGCATGTCGCGCGCGAAGGCGACCACGCCTTCCACGTTGGGCGTGAGGTCGATGGTCTGATCGCTCATGACGGGTGGCTCCTGATCCTTGCGGGGCGAGGTGAATGCGATAGTTAATGTACGCTAATAACTGGGTCTGTGCAAGGGTTTTTGTGGGTGATAAACTCCGACCATGGCACGCCCCCCGAAGCCCGAGGCAGAACGCCTGACCGAGCACCTGACCGTCCGACTCACCCAGGACGAGAAGGACCTCATCGACGCCGTCGCCGGACCCCGCAACGGCAGCAGCTGGGCCCGGGAGCACCTCGTGCCCGCAGCACGACGAGCAGCAAAGAAGCAATCCCGCCCACGCCCGAAGAACACACCATGACCGACGCCGCCCTCCGCCTCGAGAACGACGAGCTGCGCCGGCACGCCGAGCGCCTCGCCGCATCCCTCCTCGCGATCCTCCGGGACGCGCACCCAACCTTCCCGTCGACCGCGAAGTGGCACGGCGGGATCGGCGGATCCGCGATCACCCCCCACTGCTCGATAACCCAAGGCAGCGCCCCCGGCACCGAGTGGGCCGAACTCGGCCTTCACGAAGGACCTCTGCGCGACTTCCTGCGCAGCCGCCCCGACTTCGACGTGCAAGCAGCGAAGAACGCCCTGATCGACGAGTGGAAAAGCCAGGTCAGTGGGGACCATCTACACGCCTCCCGCCCGGGCGGAGCGGCCCGCCGGAGCCCGCAGCGGTAGCGCCTCCCGCAGCGCGGCCACCCGTCCCTCCCTCGGCGAGGCCAGGTCATCATCGGGATGCAGCGGAATGCCGAAGGCCCGCTCGAACCTCAGCGCAATGCGCAGGTACCCCTCGGCAGTCCACTCCTCGGTCCACGCTCCTCGCACCTGCAGCGCGTACAGCATCTCGTCCGGGAACACGCAGTCGATTCGCCAGTCGTGAGGCAGGTCGAGTTCCTTCGACAGCTCCTTCGCGAGCGAGCCCTGCCGCGCGTACGCGGTCTCCTGATCGTCCAGCCAGACCGGATCTCCGAATCCGTCCTGTGGGCACCGCTCCCACAGGTCGTTCATCGGATCGGGTTCGGACTCGGACCCGATCAGGAAGAAGTCCAGCAGGCGCCGGACGGGTGAACCCGGCGCGGCGTAGACGTCGGCGAGGTCGTGCACGGCGTCGACCATCACCTCCAGGCGATCGCCGTCTGCAGGGCCGATCACCGTCACTCGCAGCAGGACGCCTTCGTCGCGCGTCATGTCGAACACGTGCGACACATCGCTCTCCGACATCTCCAGCGCGCTCACCTCGGTCGGCTCGGCCCCCGCGGTGCTCTCCTGGTGCAGCCACTCGGGGTCGACGACGATCCGCGCCCCCGGGGTAGCGGAGTGCATGATCGCCAGATAGTCCTCGCGGGTCAGGTTGTTGAAGTCGCCGACCCACCCCTCGGCCTCGGGGTCGTCGTGCATGGTGATCCAGCGGTGCCGGCCTGCCGAGGCAGCCGCTTCGGCTGTGCGCTGGTCCCATGCGTGCTGCAGGTACGCGTCGATGCGCTCGCCATCGTCGCTGCCGAACAGGTCCCATGAGTCCAGCTCGTCGACCACCGTCCGTTCCGTACCCTCCGCTGCTCCGCACGGGGCCTCCGCGATGCGCGCGGTGCTCACCATCTCGCCGAAGCCGTCCACGGTGGTCCGGAAGACGATGTCGTCGCGGTCCGGCGCCACGTACCCGGAACCGGCCACGACGGTGCGCATCTGCGATTGCCCCGACGCATCGGCGTACATGACGCAGCTGACGACGTAGCCCGCCGCGGGCGGCCATGTCGCTGCGGACATCGCCTGCAGCTCGGTGTAGTCCATTCCCTTGCCGTCGGGGATGAGGATGGTCATCGCGGCAGCGGCCTGCTCCAGGGTGAGCTTGCCGCCTTGCTCGCGCGCGAGTGCGACGGCGCGCTCGATGAACGGGTCCAGCAACTCGGGCCGGTCCGGGTTCGGGTTGCGGACCGCGCGGGCGATAGCCTTCGCGGCGGTCAGCGGGATGTGGTGCTCGTCGCGGATGCGGCGGGCGGTGCGGTCGATGTTCGAGGTGCGGCCCATGGCCGGTTCACCACCTTTCGTTGACGCCCCGACCGCCCCCGGGACGCTGAAAGGCGTGCCGGAACAAGCGACCGGCCTCTCCGAAGGCCCTTCAACCCGGGCGAGATCCAGGACGGGCGCACCAGGGCGGTGGAGCGCCGTTACCGGGCCGGGGCGCCGCGGTCTGGCGCTGGCGGCACTGTAACCCGATCCGGTGTGGGTGCGGCGTTAAGCGACGCACCCTTCCAGCGCGGGCGCGCGCTCGCTGTGGGCGCGCGGTAAAGCCCCTGGACCGGCGAAGATGCGCCACACTGACCTCATGGACCTCGCGCAGGGACTGGATCTGGACGTCGACTTCTTCGCCGGCCGCAGCGTCGGCCTGCTCGGCAAGCGTGGCGCCGGCAAGTCTGGCACCGGCCGCGTGATCGCCGAGGAGCTCAGCGCCGCCAAGATCCAGACCGTCATCATCGACCCTGTCGGCGTCTTCTGGGGCCTGCGTTCGACCGCCGACGGCCGCGGCGAGGGACTTCCTCTGCCGGTGTTCGGGGGCCTGCATGGCGACGTTGCGCTCGAGCCGGCCGCCGGACCGCTCATGGCCGACCTGGCGATCGACGAGGGCCTGTCGATGATCCTCGACCTGTCCGCGTTCGCCGGCCGCGACCAGGAACGCTACTTCGCCCGCAACTTCCTCGACCGGATCTTCCGCCGCAACCGGAACAACTTGCTGCACCTGATTATTGACGAAGCGGACCTCTTCGCTCCGCAGAAGCCCCGACGCGACGATGCGCCCCTGCTCGCCGCGATGGAGAACATCGTCCGCCGCGGCCGCAACTCCGGTTTGGGTATCACGATGACCAGCCAGCGAAGTGCCGTCCTCAACAAGGACGTCTTGTCCCAGGTCGACATCCTCGGCGCCATGCGCGTGACCGCCCCCAGCGACCGGGCCGCGATCGCCGACTGGGTCCGCGGCCAAGGCGACGTCGCGACCTGGTCCACCGTCTCCGAGACCCTGCCGAACCTCGCCGTCGGTGAGGCCTGGTGGTGGGTCCCCGAAAAGGACATCCTCACCCGCGCCCAGGTACGCCGCGCCCGCACCTTCGACTGCTCCCCCACTCGCGATCGCCGCAACAGCGCCGCCCGCGAACCGAAGGCCCTGGCCGACGTCGACCTCGCCGCGATCAAGGACCGCATCGCCGCCACCGTCGAACGCACCGCGGCCACCGATCCTGTCCAGCTCGCCGCCCGCATCCACGACCTCGAGGCGGAGATCGCCCGCCTACGTTCCGCCGGCGCCGCGCCGGAGATGGTGACCGTCGAGATCCCCGTGCCCACGCCGTTCATCCCGGACGAGGTCGCCGCCACGGTCGCGCAGCTGCGGGCCGCCGCCGACCAGGCCACGGCCGCCCTCGACGAGGTGACCACGACGATCGCCGGCCTGCAGCAGCTCATCGACCACCACACCAGCAGCGCGGTCACCGCCCCCGCGCCGGCCCCGCGCGCGAACGGCGTCACAGGCCAGCCACCGACGCCGACCCACGACCAGCCGCCCACCACCTCGGTCTCAGCGTCCGCTCCGCCACGCACGCAGCCCCAGGACGCCCCAACCCGCGCGGGCTTGCCACCTGCCAAGCGGAAGATCCTCGACGCCCTCGCCGAGCTCGCCAGCTTCGGCCTGACCGCCCCGTCCCGCATCCAGCTCGGGCTCTGGGCCGGCATCAGCACCAAGTCGTCGGGATACGAGAACAACCTCGGCGCACTCCGCAGCGCCGGCCTCCTCGACTACCCACAAGGGGGCCATGTCACGCTCACCGACGCCGGCGCAGCGGCCGCCGAGACCACCGTCACCCCGACGATCGAGGCCCTGCACGAGCGGATCCGCGCACACGTCCCACCAGCCCGCTGGCGCATCCTCGAGCAGCTCATCCCCTCCTATCCGCAGGCCCTCACCCGCACCGAACTCGCCGAGCGCGCTGGCACCACCCCTACGAGCTCCGGGTACGAGAACAACCTCGGCGGCCTGCGCACACTCGGCCTGCTGGACTACCCGAGCCCGGGCACCGTCGCAGCGACGCCGCTCCTATTCCTGGGCCATGCCACCTAGACGACCGACGCGGACCCATCAAGCAGGACACTCGACGTCGCCCAGGCCATCAATTCATCGCGCTCGCGCTCCTCACTGATTTCCAGACGATCAGTCAGCTCGGTGTCCATCAGCTGGCCTCTCAAAGGATTGCGCGGAGATGCGCAACGAGCGCCGGCAGGAGCACCGTGGCGGGGCCGTGGTGCGCCTCGTCGAACATCGGCGTCATCTGGGTGGGAGCCAGGTTCAGTTCGAGAGTGCGTGCGCCTAGCGCAGCCGCAGCCTGGGGGAAATTCGCGGCCGGCGGCACGGTTAAGGACGTGCCGATCGCGACGAACAGGTCGGCGGCCGCGAGCAGCCCGCGGATGCGGTCCATCTCCAGGACACGGTCGCCGAAACCGACAATGTGCGGTCGCCAGTGCTGCTCGTCCACTTGCTCGCCTGCTGCAGTGGGCCGTACCTGTCCGGTACCCAGGTGCCGAATATGGTCTAGGCGGCCGTGCATGTGCAGCACGGCATGGCTGCCGGCGCGCTCGTGGAGATCATCGAGGTTCTGGGTGATCACCGCCAAGTCGACGCCAGTCAACCGCTCGAGCTCGGCAAGGGCCCGGTGCGCAGCATTCGGTGCAGCTTCGGCGACTGCCTGCTGTAGGCGGCGACGCCGGCGGTGCGCGGCGGGGAGGTCATCGCGCAGTTCGGCGGTCATGACCTCGGGGCTCCAGTCGTCGCCGGCGGCGGGTCCTCGATAAGTGCCGAGGCCACTTTCGGCCGAGATTCCCGCCCCGGTGAGGACTACGATCCGTAGCGGCACATGCTCGGTATTCACGGAGTCTCGCCCCCCTGTTGCGGTTCTCCAGCGCTCGGCCAGTTCGCGGTCAGCATCTGCGTGGGTATCGACTTCCCTCGGGTGCCAACCGGGTCGATCCTGCCGATCGTGACCACCTTGGCGTCGGCGTGCGGCGGGTCGAGCAGGTAGCACACGGCACCGGGCGCGAGCGGAAATCCGTCCCGGCCGCGGGGCACAACCTCGGCCAGGTGCGCCGTCTTCCGATCGCTCACCGTGACTCCTTCCTTTGCCAGACAGGGATTCTTAGGAGACAGCGTGTCATCTAACCGTTGTCGGAGCAGGAGGGGCAGCCGAAGGTGTCGTCGGTGTAGGCCAGGCGAAGGTCGGCGGCCTTGACCCACCAGTCCCACGAGTCGCCGGGGATCTGCGCCGTCGAGTAGAGGTCGTTGTCGGGCCCCAGGAGCTGTAGCTCGTGGCGATAGGTGTCTGCTCCGTCGCCGCCCCAGACCTTGCTGTGGCGTTCCGCGAGCCGGATGATGGCTTCGATCGGCTTCGCGCCGGCGCCCTCCAGGGTCGCGTCGTAGACGCCCAGTGCGTAGTGGTGTTCGCAGATGCGGATGAAACCGAGCTTGACGATGTCGGCGGCGACTTCGATCTTCGTGCCCACGAGGCAACTCCCTTCGAGGGGCCTACACGTGTCAACGACGCGTACACAAGCCCTGGTGACCGGGGAGGATCAGGCTGTCCACCCACGATCTGAGTCTACTTTGTAGACCATGTGGCGTCAACTTAGTAGATGGTCCGGCCCGTTGTCGACACACACGCACGCGCCGTCATCGTCGCGCTCCGCCTCGGCCGTCCTGGTCGGCCGCAGGCCTTGGACCGCCGTAGAAGTAGAAGTCCCAGATGCGCTGGAGCTGGATGGCCACGATCGGCGTGAACACCAGCGTCGGGATCCCGACGGCCAGCACCCAGCCGTACCACGCCTTCAGCGGGGCCGCGGCGTCGACGAGCGCGACAGCGGCACACCCTACGATCAGGCAGAGCAGCAGGGACACCGTGCCCGCGGCTAGGATTCTCTTCATCGTCGTTCCCCTCTCGTGGCTGTGGAATCTGTCTGCGCGGCTTGATATCCTGGTTGCAAGGGCTGAACCTCGCGGCAGGCGTGGCTAGGCACTTTCCGCCCCGGCCCCTGCGGCCGGGGCCTTCTCGTCTCCCTGGCCGGTCTGCAGCTCGCGCAGGACGCTGCTCGTCTTCCGGTTCTCGCCGACCCGGCCGTCCGTGTGCACCGCGTAGCGGCCGTCGTCGCACAGCTGCCACAGGATCGAGCGCCTGCCGTCGAAGATGTACTGCGGCATCGCATCGCTGCTGGTGCCGCTCGGCGCGGCGGCCAGTTCACTGGTCGTCGCCATCTCGCTCCTCCTCTGTTGATGGCCGGGGTCATCCCGCTTGCAGCCGTCGCGCGGCCCGCGCGGCGCGGCGGGCTCTCGCCTCTCGCGCCCAGTCGATCTCGAAGCCGGAGTTCGCCCCCTTGGGCAGCGGCGGCCAGTTCGACAGCGTCCCCGCGATCTTGTTCGCTCGAAAGCACAGGTTGCACAGGCCGCGGCGCATCGGCGTCTTCTGCTCGGGGACCTTCTCGCAGGCGCGGCAAGCCCGGTGCCGCCGCGCGTTGTCGCCGAGCGCATCCGGCACGTCGTCCTCGCTGGTTGCCGGTGCGGGCTGCGGCGCCCGATCGCGGGGCCGGATCGTGATCCGCACGTGCGGCCGGCCCGCTGCGGTCCAACTCGTGTTCCGCTCTCGCGCAGACCAGCACGAGGTGACTTCGCCAAGCTTCATGAGCTTGCGCAGCTGCGGGTACGCCCGGTTGTACCAGTACTGATACTCGCTGTACCCGTTCAGATCGTCGGGCGTGCCATGGAAGGCCATCACCGTCTCGACGATCTCCTTGGTGCTCAGCGGCCCGCGGGCGCTGCGCACAAGGTCGAGGACGAGACCGCGCATCGCGAGGGTCTCCGGCAGCGGGCCGATGTTCCCACTCACCCCACGTCACCTCCTGCAGCCCGCGTGGATCTACTTGCCGGTGGGCTCGGGCAGCCGCAGCACGCGCATCTTCGCGCCGGCGATCGCGGAGGCGGTGCTCGAGCGCAGCGTCGCGACCGCCTCACCGGCCCGCTGCGACTGGGCGGTGAACTCCTCGGCCAGGTCCGCGCCGAGCGTCGCCGGCACGATCGCCGTCGAGTCGTCCCCGCTGGCGAGCGCCGCGGATTCGGCTGCGATCGCCGCGGCGTGCTTGCGGGTGATCAGCGCCAGCCGGCGCAGCTCCGTGCGGGTCGCCTCGCCGATTGCGTACGCGCCGCTGAGCCCGTCGGCCTCGTTCCGCAGCCTGACGTACTCCGTCGTCAGCGCCAAGGTCGCAGCGGCCATCTCAGGGTCGAGCGCGTCGGCGTCGGCCCACTCCCGCGCGAGCGCGTAGGTGCCCGGGAGCTCCCGCCTCGTCGCCATCCGGCTGAGCGCGAGACCGGAGCAGAACAGGGTGACGGTCGTCCACGACACCAGCCCGACGGTGCCGAGCTGCGCCGCGATCAAGTACGCATCGCTCGCGCCGGCGGGAATGGGCGCGTCGAGCGTCATCGGCGTGATCACGGCACCGGCAGCGGTCATGAACTCCAGCCGGGGATGGCGGCCGCGGAAGGCACGCTCGATGCGCACGCCACGTGCCAGCGACAGGAACCGGTCCGGGTGGCGCCAGACCTGCAGCAACGCTGCAGCAGCATCTTCGGGCGTCGGAGCCTCGCGGCGGATGCGCTGTTCAGCGACGGTCTCCCGGCGGCGACGGCGCTCGGCGACAGCGACGAATCGTCGGGGAACGGGAAATGGTGCGCCCTCGGCCATGCACGGATTCTCCCCGGCCCGGCCCGCGCGTGGGGGTTAGGCAACGCGATCGATGTGCGAGCACCACGAGCAGGGGCCCGGCGCCGCGCGCGCGGTTAGTGCTGAGACGGGAGCACGTAGTCGATGGTGTGCCCGTTGAACTCGATGGCGCGCAGGTGGGCGGGCGCGGCCGGGGCGTCGATCACCTGCCCGACCGTCAGCTCGGCGTCCGAGCTCGTCGCGAGACGACCGGTCGAGCCGTCGGCGGCGACGACGTCGTAGAGGTCCGTACCGGCGCCGCCGCTGTAGGCGCTGGTCAGCCGCGGCACCAGGAACTCCTCCCTGTTCGCTTCTTGGGGCCGCCGGCTCAGCGGATCCGCTGCGCGAGCTGCGTCGGCTTCTGCTCGACCGGGCGAGCGAACTGCGTGAGCTCCTGCTCGACGGGCCGCGCGAGCTGCGTGCATTCCTGCTCGAGCTGTTGCATCGGCGCGGTGGTGCGGTCGTGTGCCACGGTGGGCTCCTTCTGGTTCGGTGACGGTGAGTTGCTGCGGCGTCAGTCGGGCTGCGCCGCGTTGTAGAGCTTGATCGCACCGGCGCGTGACATCTGTAGGGCGGCGGCGATCTGCTCCCAGGTGTAGCCCTCGTCGCGAGCCTGTTGGATCGCGGCGGGGCGCCCGGCGATCTGCTGGGCGATCTTCTCCAGCTGAGCGAGTGCATCCATACCCGCAACCATATCGTCTACTTTGTTGACAGTCCAGTGGTCTACAAAGTAGATTGTCGGTAATCTTCGGCCGATCGCCGATCCCACCCCATCTCTGGAGGCAGCCATGCCGACCCCCGACACCGACCACACCGTGACAGCGGCGCGCGGCATCGTCACCGATGCCCGCACCCTGCTCGACCGCTGGAACAGCGCGACCGGGGCCGACTCCCCGACGGCGGTCGAGCTCGCCGTCGCGCTCGCCGGCGTCGTGAGGATCCTCGACGGGCAGCAGCTCTACGCCGGTGACCGCGTCACCGTCGGCCGGGGCGCGCTGACCTTCAGCCCCACCCGCGTCGGCACGGTGGTGCAGCGGCACGCGCCGGACGTGGACATCGAGTTCGACGGCGATGGCGGCGGACGGTATCCGGCTACCGCGGTCCGGCTCCTCGCGGACGTCGAGAACGACCGGCCGTGACACGGCTATCCGCCACGCGGCACCCGCGGACGACGGGTGGCGCGCGGAGGTGCAGCTGACCGAGAAGGGCCGCGCGGCGCTCGCCGGCCTTCCGCCCGTCCGGCGCCAGAGCTGAGCCGTCGCCGGGCCGCCGTCCCTCGCCGGGCCGAGAATTCTTGCGTCGGCCCCGGGCGGGTTGATCGGCCCGGGACATGATGAAGGCCTCCACGACTGGCACCGTGGAGGCCTTCTTTCGCCAGCCCAGACCATGGCATGGCCTGCAACGAGCGTCGTGTTCTTGAAGGGAGAACACCTCAACCATAAGCCTCGGACTCCAGAAACGGTGCGAAGCTACGCGCACCGTCTACTTTGTTGACAACTCGACCGTCTACTTTGTAGACTATGGGCATGCGGGGAAAACACCCCGCCCCTACCGAAAGGTGAACCCCATGAGCGAGTTCCGCACCCCCGCCACCTCCCAGCGGTTCTGCGACCTCGTCGCCATGGACCGCCTGATCCGCGCAGCGGACTCGGAGACCGACCTCGTCGAGGCGTTCACCACCGAGCTGATCGTCACCGAGTCCCTGCCCGCCGATCAGGCGCGCACGCGGGCCCAGCGGGCGCTCGTCAACTACTTCAACAAGCTGGGGCCGACCTGGCAGGACTGCGCGCCGCGGCGCGCCTAGCCGCGCCCGCGCGGCCCCACTGCCGCCACCCCCCCGAAATGCTCACAGCACCAACCTGAAAGAGGACATCATGCCGTACTACTCGATCCAGTACCTCGACGACTACCGCGCGCACCAGGACCACACGTTCCCGGGCACCTACTCCGCCGTCGAGGCCGCCGACATGGCCTCGGCCGCCGTGGCGGCCCAGCAGGACAAGCCCGGCGTCGAGGTTCACTCCATCACCCGGACCTGGTGGGACAAGAAAACCTTCGACGCGGTGCGCAACCCCAAGCCGCTCACCCCTCGCACGCTCAAGACGCCGCCCCGGGACTCCAAGGGGAACGTGATCCTCTGGCAGAACAACAACGGGCGCACCGTGTGCCTCGCCCACGCGGGCATGGCGCTCACCGCGGCGGTCAAGGCGGAACCCTCCGCGCGGCGGCTGGACACCGACGTCGAAACGTACTGGCGTGTCCCGGCCTCCGCCCACGGCGAGTGCGAGGACTGCGAGGGCGACCGGCGGTTCAACGAGAAGCTCGCGAAGAAGGCGCGCTGACATGGCGACCAAGAGCATGCCCGCCCCCGGCGAGCTGGTGCGCACTGTGGCGTACCTCGACGCCGCCGGCTACGACTGCCCGCTTCCCCCGAAGGACGCGGCGGTCACCGTCCGTCACGCCGGCCAGGCGATCGCCGAGCTCGGATCGAGCAGCCCGGGCGGACTGACGCTCGCCCGCGGCGGCGAGGAGCCGCGCACGGTCACCTCGAATCGCGAGGCGCTGGCGCTGCTCGACGCGTGGTCGGGCATCACCCGCGAGTGAACCCGTGGCCCCACCGCCCGGCGCAACGGTAGCCGGGCTCCCCCTCTCACTCGAGCATGACGAAGGCCCGCAGGTTGCCGCCTGCGGGCCTTCTGTCGGTCAACTACTTAGCCCTCGCCATCCCAGAAGGGGCGCGCAGCAGACCATTGCAGTGAGCGGTACGCACGCTACTACGCACTCCAGATCCCCTGTGGTTAAGAACATCACCCGCCCCGGGGCGCCACAAGCGGTGTAGGCGCGAGGATGATCCCGTCAGCTGGCCGCGCGGGCACGCTCGGCCGCCTTGGCGACCAGGCTGTCGAACGCGGGCCGGTCGAGCGCGTTGGTGGTGAGGCGGATCGCCACCTTCCCGACGTTGGCGTACGCGGTGAGGCTGGTCGACGGGGCGGCGTTGGCCGGGTCCACGCTTTCGGAGTGCTCTTCGACGACGACGAGGTCATCGGCCACGCCGCGCGGCGGCGCGTCGACGATGGCGCGGGTGACGCGGATGGATGTCTCGATACCCATCACCTTCGTCGTGACCGTGTAGTTCCCGCACTTGGCCATGTTGGTGCGCAGGGCGTCGGAGTTGTGCAGCTGACGGGTCGCCACCTCGCTGATCGTCGCGCTCGCGCCGGCAGTGGTGGCCGTCATCGTCGCTGAGGCGACGCTCGGGTCGATCTTGCTCTTCGCGGGAGTGCACTCGGCGGGAGTGAAGGTCGTCTCCGAGGTGTTGGTGATCGCGCCCGCGGCGGCCTGTCCCAACGCGTTGGCGTCCGGGCTGAAGAGGGTGTAGCCAGGCGGGAGGCTGGCCTGGTCGAGGAGCGCCTTGCTCAGCGCCGGGTCGGGTTGCGCCGACGCCGCGGCGGAGCTCGAGGACGCCGAGGGTGAGGTGGGCGCTGCGGATGGGGTGCTCGAGGATCCGCACGCGGTGGCCGCGAAGAGCGCGGCGAGCAAGGCGGGACCAGCGAGCAGGGCGTGGTTGCGGTGCGACGACATGGGGCTCCTTCGCGGTTTCTTTCGATTATGCGGACCGGCGTGCGCTGGGCCACATCCGGCACCAAGCACGAGGCTCAGCGCCGGGTGCGAACACTGACGTTTCAGCACTTCACACACTGTACCGCATCTGATTGAAACTTGACCTTCAATAGCAGTCGTTAGCGTGGTAGCGTCGCCCGGTATGGACGACCAGACCATGGATATGTCGCGCTTCGGCGCATACATCAAGGCTCATCGCGTCGAACGCGACATCAAGCAGGCCGCCCTCATCGGCAGCGACGGCCCCGGCCAGACCACGATCATCGAGATGGAGTCCGGACGCGCCTGGCCCTCGTGGCAGAGCATCCGCAAGCTGCAGATCGCCTACGACCGCCTCGGCCACCCCGACGCCGGCCGCCGCATCGCCGCGGTCTTCCGGCTCATCGCGCCCGACGCACAGTTCGACGCCGGGATCTCCGGCCGCCCGGAGCGTGAGGCCGACGCACCGCTGTACTCCACCGTTGGCGGCCTCACCCTGTTCGCTGCGGCGACCGACCGCGGCCCCGCTGCCGTCGAGCAGGGATTCAGCATCACCCGGATCGCTCTGGACACCAGCAGCCCGACCGCGCTGTCCCGCTCGGCGTGGAACGAGCACGCGTGGGTCCGGTTCGTCGACAAGGCCATGGACAACGCCGCGTTCACCTTCATGGCGAACACGAAGACGCTCCTGCAGATCTTCGGCCCCGAGAGCCTTTCCCACGCGTACCTCCAGGTGGTCCCCCGCGGCGCCTCATCGGCGAACTACCGCACGGTGGCGATCGATCCGACCTGGGATCTGGTGTCGTCGGAGGCCGCGCGCACCGCCCTCGAATCCCTCCTGCGACCGCGAGGTGAAGTCGTCGACACCTGGGCGCCCCTGATGCTGACGACGGCCGCTCGCATCGCCCGCAGCCGCGCGAAGGCGTCCGCCGAGTTGGCGAAAGCCGGGGGCCTCCCCGTGCCTGATCCGCCGAGCCCGCTGACCTACCTCTTCAGCGGCGACGAAGTGGCACACGAGCTCATCACCACGCTGGAGAGGGTCCGGCTGTTCGCTTCGGCGCCTCAACCCGCCCAGCTCGACAAGGCCGCCCAGCAAGTCCTGGCCGCCTACGACGACATCATCGGCGCGATCGTCGGGGGCATCACGCTCTCCATGATCAGCGGCCCGGAGTTCTCCTCCACGGCGATCCGTCGATTCGAGGACCTCAAAGGTCACGTCTGGACCCGGCCGGAATCCCTGGTGGCCGCGCGGACGATCGCATCCGCGGCGCACGGCCACCCCAGCGCCGGCTCACGCAAGGGCTTGACGATCTCCGACGACACCGTCACGGTCGGCCTCTGGGAACTCTCCCCCTCCTACTCCGAACCGGCACTCGAGGACGTCCGCGCGGTCATCCCCTTCGATGACGTGTTCATCGGCACCTACCGCCGCAACGTGGTCGCCTTCCGGCTCTAACCACCCCGGTCCCGCCAGATCCCCCGCCATCCGTCGAAGGACACACACCATGGGCAAGTACGACACCTGGGCAGCGTTCGTTCGCAAGCACCTGGAGCTGACAGGCATCACCGCCAAGGCCCTCGCCGCCGCCGTCGGCGTCAGCCCGGCGACCGTCGGCGGGTGGCTCTCCGGCAAGCGCACCCCGCGCCCGGACNTGGTCGACGAGTTCGCCGCCGCGCTCAACGTCGACCCCGCCGACGTCCACCTCGCCACCACCGCCACCCCGCCGGCAGATCTCGCCCCCGACCCGGCTCCCAGCGAGGCTGCCACGCCATCGGCCGAGCCGAAGGTCCGGCGCCCCGGTCCCCCGCTGATCACGGTCCGCTGGCACAACGGCGCCACCCGCGCCTACACCAGCCCCACCCCGAGGTGGACATCGACGACGGCGGCAACGGCTTCGCCCCGACCACGCTGGTGTGGATGCTCCGGCACTGGAACCGCGCCATCGGCTACGCCGTCGTCCACTCCGCCGCCCTCTCCTTGCCCGCTGTCGACGCTCAGCTCGACCGCACGGCGAAGGCTCTCGACGCCATCCTTCTGCCCGCCGACCAGCAGGCCCGCTTCTACACCGGCTCCGAGTCCGCCGCCGAGGTCGATATCCCTCTGCGCCAGGCGATGCGGGCCGGTTACCGCCTGTTCAGCCGCGGCACTGCCGTCGAGAACGTCACGCAGTTCGGCGCCCGCAGCTTCGACGACTACCTGACCCGCTGGAGCCTCACCGCCCCCGCTACGGATCGGGCGGAACTCCCCCGGCCCAGTCAGATCGAGATCGTCACGCTCGAGACCGCCCTGCAGCGCGACCCCGCGGTCGCCCCGGCGCAGGCCATGCTCGATGCGGCCACCTTCGACCCCCTCAACACCGCTGCCGACGTTCTCCGCCAGCAGCAGCACGTCCTGCCCGAGAGCGCCCAGCTCGAGCGCGCAGCCCTGCAACCTGGGGACGTGATCACCTGGTCTTCCGCCGAGTTCGGCCTCGTCCTCGCTGACGGCCTGGTCTACTGCGCCACCGACGCCACCACGTGCACTGTCGACCAGGCCCTCGCACGCGCCG
Source organism: Tsukamurella hominis (assembly GCF_965137015.1). Taxonomy (NCBI): domain Bacteria; kingdom Bacillati; phylum Actinomycetota; class Actinomycetes; order Mycobacteriales; family Tsukamurellaceae; genus Tsukamurella; species Tsukamurella hominis. Next base: position 131,074 of record NZ_CBCRZG010000014.1, read on the forward strand.
GCGCCAGCGCGTGGAACCTCTCTCGGCCCTGGCCGTGGCCGTGGCGCCAGCACAGCCACACCACCAGCGACGAGAGCACCGACGCACTCCTCACCTCCCCGCAGAACGCGCGCCGCCTCGTCGACCTCCTCGCCCGTACGCAGTCAGCCATCGAGCCCGACGACGCGACTCCGATCGAGCTCGAAGTTCTGCACTACACCCGCAAGGACCACATCGGCGCCGGGACGCAGGCGAAGACCCTCTGCGGCAAGACCGACCGGTGGGCCCGGCCGGCCGCCTCACGACTGGCCGGCAGCCGGAACCATGCCTCGGACGTCATCCGCGGATCCATCTGCGGAGAATGCGCCCGGATCTACAGCCACCTGCTCCCGTGAAGCCATCATGGATGCTCATGAGAGGCTGCACCCCGCCCGAGTACACGCCTACGGAGGACCCCCGTGACTGACCAGTACGACCCGATCTACGCCGAGCGGGTGGGCCGCTACCTCGACGCTCGGCGTCTTGAGTGCGGCTTCAGCACGCTCAAGGCCTTCGGGACGGCTGCCGAACTCGACCCCAAGACCATCAGCTGGTTGGTCAAGGGCCGCCCGAGCACCGTCAGCGGATCCCGCTTCTCGCCGCGCGTCCTGCACGCCGCGGAATCGGCCCTCATGCTCCCCGCGGGGAGCATCGAGACCGCCCTCGATACCGGCGACCTCGCGTCCTTCGAGCGCAAGCCCCGCCGCGCCCCGGCGGCGCCGCTGCCCGTCGCCGACGCTGACGAGCTCGCCGTCATCTCGCGCAAGCTCTACAACATCCTCTACCGGCTCCCCGTCGGCGAAGTTGCCCGCGTACACCTCGGCAGCGCCATCCGCGAGGTCGAGCTGGCGATCCACGACTACCCTTCGACCGGCGACGATGCCCCCGACCAGAGCCCCGGCCGCGACCCCGGCCAGGAGGTCAGCGCCCCGGACACCGACGGCGCTCCCTCCTGATGGCCACGGAGGCCTTCGCGGCGTACTTGCGCGAGCACCTCGACACCGCGGGCGTCACCCCCGAGGCTCTGACCGCCCGGGTCGGCGTCGGCCAGATCACCGTCGACGACTGGCTCGCCGGCCGCCGCGTCCCCCGACCGGTCACCGCCGACAAGATCTCCACCGCACTGCAGCTCGACAATGCGGCGACCCGGCGCGCCGCCGGGCATCCCGCCCAGAGCGCCCCGGACTACCTGAGCGCGCTCACGTTCGACCCGCGGTCTCGGTTCCACCCGCTGCGCCAGTTCCTCCAGGCTCAGCTCGACCTACGCGGCTGGCGGCAGGCCGACCTTGCGCGCCGGTCCGGGCTCTCGACGACCGTGCTCTCGAGGATCCTCAAGGACGGCCGCCCGCATCTGCGGCGACTGCCGGACGCCAGCACTCTCGATGCCCTCGCCGCAGGGCTCGGCATGCCCATCGAGGTCGTCCGCACGGCCGCGGCCCGGTCACTGGTCGACCACGCAGGCGACGGAGAGCCCGTGACGATCGAGCTCACCGACAGCTCCGTCGACGAGCTGCTCGCCGAGATTCGCCGCCGGCTCACCACCGCGCCGGCGCCCGCCGACGCCACCGTCCCGCTGACCGCGGTCGAGCGTCTGCACGCGACGATCGCCGAGGCCCGCGAGCTGCTCAGCGACTTCCCCGGCGACACCGCCACGCACACCCACCTCGCCGCGGCTATCGCCGAGCTCGAGACCGCCGTCTACGCGGCCTCGCGGCAGTTGGCCCCGTAAGCACCGGAGCAGCGCTCGGCGCCTGCCCCGCCCCGTGCCACTCTCCGAATCGGCTCCAGCCATCGTCCGACGGCGAGCCGCCCCGAGCGCGCGGCGCCATGCCTCTGCTGGACGCCCCGTGCAGTCTCGTACAGGGATTCGCGCTCCTCAGACGAGGGCGAGCACCGAGTTCTGCCGCTCCTGGGCTTCCTCGAGCTTGGCGGTCAGGCGCTCGTCGTCCTTGCGGAAGTCGATGTAGTGGGAGATCGCGGTCCGCAGGACGTCGGCGAGGGAGACCTCGTCGATCACGGAGAACGCGGTCAGCAGGTCGAAGGTCCGGCCGTCGACGCGCAGCGTGACCGGCTTCTTGAGCGGCTCTGCGTGCTCCTGGGGGAGGGTGTCCGGCGCCTCCGGCACGTCCGGCGCCTCGGTGTCGGTGAGGACAGCGAGTGCGGCCTCCTGCCGCGCGCGGGCGCGCTCGATCCCCGCAGCGAGGGCCTTGGGGTCGTTCTTGCGCTCGGTGAAGTAGTGATCGAGGGCCGCGCGGATCTCGTCGGCGTGGCCGCGGCTCTCGATGAACCCCAACACGGACAGCGTGTCGTAGTCGTGGGTCGAGATCTTCGCGGTGACGGCGTGATCGTGAGTCACCCGGTCTGCGTGCTGCGCCCGGGGGCGCATTGTGCGGACGGTCGCCATGGGAGTTGCCTCCGTCGAAGTGATACAGAAAGTGGGATGTCGTTCCGACAAGCGCCACGGTAACACGAAACCCAGTGACATCACTGGTAGCAAACAGGCTCCGCGAAAACATGTCGTATCAAAAGGTTGATTTTCTGTTACATGATTTCGTAATGTTGTACGCAGTGCACCACGGCGAGAGGACCGACCATGAACCACCCGTTCCCCACGACCGACCGACAACGTCTACACATGGCGAAGCTGCAGCTGAGCAACCTCGGTCTGTGGATCATCGACCAGGTCCGCCTGCTCAACGACCCCCTCGCCACCAGCCTCGACCACACCGGCCCGTCCGCCGAGCTCTCCGGCCAGGCCCTCAACGCCCTCGCCAGCGAACTGCTCCTCGGTCCCCCGGCCCGCGCCAGCCAGGGCTACGGCCTCGACGCCACCGTCGAGGACCTCACCAGCTACTTCCGCTTCAAGAACGCCATCGAGCGCACCGGCGGCCCCTTGCTCGACGGGGCCCTCATCGTCGGCGAGGAAGCCCTCGACGCCGAGTGGGCCGCCGCGGCCGCCGCGCCCGCCGGGACGATCGTCATCAACGTGGACCCCATCGACGGCTCCTCCAACCAGGATGTGACCGGCGAGAACTTCTCGGTCAATATGCAGCTGTTCGTCAAGACGGCCGTCGGGATGCACTTCCAGCTCCTGCTCGACATCGTCGTCGCCTCCTCGGGTCGCACGCTGGCCACGATGCTCACCGGCGACGCCATGAGCGTCTACCTCCGCCAGGGCCGCCACAGCTTCATCGGCCCCTTGGCCAACCCGCTGCACCCGGCGCCGCGCCCCGGCTACGTCGCCGCGGTCGCCATGACCCCGCGGCACCGCGCCCGCATCGAGGCGATCCTTGCCACCGAGCCCGCCGAGTACTGGGACCTGCCCCCGCACCGCACCGGCGGTAAGGACTACCCGCACCCGTGCCCGTCCGTGCACACCATGGGCGGCGCCCCCGCCACCGTCCAGCTCGCGTCCTACCGCCTGGCGGCGATGGTCACCACCAGCCCGCAGACCATCCATGACAGCGCCGGCGTCCCCGCCCTCCTCGCGCTCGGGCTGCACGCCTACGACGTCAACGGCCCCGTCGACCGCGCGGCCATCATCCGCCGCTTCAACGCCCTCCAGCCGCCGCACCAGCCCGGCTACAAGCCGATTCCCGCGATGGCCATCGGACGGGACGAGAACTTCGTCCGCAAGATCGCCGAACAGGTCCTCCACGAGCAGCTCCGCCCGGACCTGCGCATCGTCGACTAGCCCCACGAGCCCGGGCGCCACGCCCGTCCCCCGCCGCCTGAGCCGAGAGGACGCCCGCCGTGAACACCCCGAGCCCCGACACGTCTGGCCGACGCGGCCGCCCCGAACGCTCACTCGCCGCGCCCACCACCGCGCTCGAGCGCTTCGGCACCCTCCTGCGCCAGATCCGCCACGACAACGCCCTCACCCAGACCGAACTCGCCCGCCAGGCCCAGCGATCGGTCTCCGTGATCAGCCAGGCCGAGAACTCGCGCCTACGCCTCGGCGCCGACCTCGTCGAACACCTCGACCAGATCCTCCACGCCGACGGCACCCTCATCGAGCTCCATCAGCTCGTCCTCCACGAGCAACAGGCACTGCGCCGCCGGCACCGCAGTCTCCACCCCGCCGACACCAGCCCCTACCCGCTGCCCGGCGACCTCTCCGAGTGGATCGGCGACGTGAGCATCCCCGACGGGATGCTCATGGCCCCCAACGAGCCCTTCCGCAAGACCTGGCGGCTCCGCAACGCCGGCACCGTGCCCTGGATCGGCCGCCACCTCCTGCGCCTGGGCGCACCGAGCTCCCTCACCCAGATCAGGACGCCACGGCTGACCCCGATCCCCGACACCGCGCCCGGCGAACCCGTCGACATCACCGTCGAGTGCATCGCGCAGGCCGTGCCCGGAACCTCGGTGGCGCACTTCAAGTTCGCTGACGACGACGGACGGCTCTACTACCCGCTGACCAACTTCAACGGCATCACCACCTCGGTCACCGTCCTCGAGGGACGCCGGCCCCGCCCCCACTAGAAGCACCACCACCC